>RFUP01000841.1 GCA_009922885.1 Paracoccaceae bacterium | reverse complement strand
ATGTCGTAGTGGTCGCGGTTCAGAAGCCTGTCTGTTGGCGAATTCTGGATATATTCGAAATGCATATGCAGGATGCGCCTGCCCTCATCGAGGAGTTGGCCGTAGGGCCTTGCGAAATAGGGGTTCTTGCCGGCGTCGGCGATGGCCATGTGAAAAGCCCGATTGGTTTCTGACATCTCAAGATAGTCGCCAGCCTCACAGGCGCGGTCGAATGCTTTGGCTTGAAGCGCCATGACCTCCAGATCCGAAGGCAAACGGTTACGCGCGGCGAGCCGTGTATTGATCCGCTGCATCATATCGAGCGCTTCGACATAGCGGGGAAATCCCGCCAGATCGATGGGGGCGACGAGTGTGGTCCGGTTCGAAAGCATCTCGACCAGCCCATCGGAAGAGAGGCGCACGAGGGCTTCTCGAATGGGGGAGCGGGACATGGCGAAGCGGTTGGAGAGGCTCGTTTCGTCAAGGGGCGTTCCGGGCGCGAGATGAAGGGCCAAGATCTCGCGGCGCAGCTCGTCATAGACATATTTGGCGCCCGTGCCTCTGGCGTGCGAGGAGGTCGGGGAGGGATGATCTTCCATATCGCTGCTCACCTGCATTGCTCTGCCCGGCTTAGGTGTCGCACGGGCTGATATCAATATGATTGACTTGTCGGCAGTTTGTCGACAACTTTTCGCTATCCCACTGCTGAATCGCGGATGGCATCGAAATCGGCGCGAAAAGGAGCCACCCATGAGCTTTAATGTGAAACTTTCCGGCGTTATGCCTGCACTCGTGACGCCCTTCGGCGCGGACGGGAAGGTCGACTTCAAGGCGTTCGAGCAAATTCTCACCCATTTGCGGGCGGCGGGCGCTACGGGCTGGGTTCCGAACGGCTCGACTGGAGAGTATTTCAGCCAATCCACCGAAGAGCGCCGCGCGGTCCTGCAATTCGTCAAGGATTTCGCGCTTCCTACGGAAACGCTGATCGCGGGTACCAATGCGCCTGCGACCCGCGAAGTGATCGAGCAGACGTGGATGGC
>RFUP01000085.1 GCA_009922885.1 Paracoccaceae bacterium | reverse complement strand
ATCACCTTGGCGTCGTTGATCTCGGAGCCTGCGAGCGCGCCCAAGCGGTCACATTCCTCGACGGGCAACTCGGTGTAGAGTTTAAGGAAGCGGCCCACATCGGCGTCGGTGGTGTTGCGCCAGAACTGCCAGAACTCGTAGGGCGAGCGCATTTCCGCGTTGAGCCAGACCGCGCCATCGGCTGTTTTGCCCATCTTTTTGCCGTCCGAGGTGGTCAGGAGCGGCGAGGTGAGGCCGAAGATCTGGTGGTCGAGTACACGGCGGGTGAGGTCGATCCCGTTGACGATATTGCCCCACTGATCCGAGCCACCCATTTGCAGGAGGCAGCCGTAGCGGCGGTTCAGTTCGAGGAAGTCGTAGGCCTGGAGAATCATGTAGTTGAATTCGAGGAACGACAGCGATTGCTCGCGGTCGAGGCGCGACTTCACAGATTCGAAGGAGAGCATCCGGTTGACGGAGAAGTGCCGCCCGATGTCACGCAGGAAGTCGAGGTAGTTCAGCTCGTCGAGCCACTCGGCATTGTTGAGCATGAGGGCCGGATTGCCGGGCTTGTCGTAGTCCAGATATTTCGCGAAGACCTGCTTGATGCCGGAGATATTGTCGTCGATCTGTGCAGGCGTAAGGAGCGGGCGTTCGTCGGCGCGGAAAGAGGGATCGCCCACTTTCGTTGTGCCGCCGCCCATCAGGGTGATCGGTTGGTGGCCGGTCTTTTGCAGCCAGCGCAGCATCATGATCTGGATGAGCGACCCCACGTGCAGCGATTTTGCCGTGGCGTCGAAGCCGATATAGGCTGGGACAGTGCCCGACACCAATGCCTCGTCGAGGCCTTGATAGTCGGTGCAATCCGCCAGATACCCGCGCGCCATCATCGTGGCCATGAATTCGGATTTCGGGTGGTAGGTCATCGCACTTGTCCCTTCAGTGAATGCGGGGCATCTATATTGCCCAAGGGGCCGAAGGGAAAGAGCATGTTGAAGGGTCAAGTGGTGCGCGCGGTTGGCACGATGTCGGGCACCTCGCTGGATGGCGTGGATGCGGCGGTGCTGGAGTGCGACGGGCACCGGATCCTGAGCTTCGGGGAAAGTTCGTACCGGCCCTATTCCGATAGTGAACAGAAGGTTCTGCGCACCGCTTTGGGGCGGTGGCAGGGCGAGGCAGGCGTTGCGGCGGCCGCGGAGGTGGTGGAGGCCGCGCATCTAGAGGTGTTGCGTGATCTGCCGGGCGATCTGGTGGGGTTCCATGGCCAGACATTGGCGCATGAGCCGGGCGGGCGTGGCACGCATCAGGCGGGTGACGGTGCGGCGCTGGCGCGTGCACTGGGGCGGCCTGTGGTTTGGGATTTCCGTTCGGCGGATGTGCGGCTTGGTGGGCAGGGAGCACCTTTGGCACCCTTCTTCCATTTCGCAGCGGCGAAGTGGGCGGGGCTGGACGGCCCTGCCGCGTTTCTCAATCTGGGCGGTGTGGGGAACATCACTTGGGTTGATCCGCGAAAGGCGCGGCCCGAGGAGGAAGGAGCGCTGCTGGCCTTCGATACAGGGCCGGCGAACGCGCCATTGAACGACCTGATGATGGAGCGCCGTGGCCTCAGCCATGATGCGGATGGGGCGTTGGCCGCGACAGGCAAGGTGGTGGACGGGGCGCTGGAACTTTTCCTTGAGGAACCGTTTTTCTTCAAGATGCCGCCGAAGTCACTCGACCGGAACGACTTCTCGCTGATGCTTGATCTGGTGCGGGAGTTGGGCGATGCGGACGCGGCGGCGACCATGACGGCGATGGCGGCGGCTGCTGTGCTACAGGGCATGCAATATTGCCCGGAGCCTCCGGCAGCGGTTTACGTCACGGGTGGTGGTCGGCGCAATCCGGTGATGATGGAGATGCTGCGCGCCTCGCTTGATTGCCACGTGGGGACGGTTGAGGATATCGGGCTTGATGGCGATATGCTGGAGGCGCAGGCCTTCGCCTATCTTGCTGTGCGCGTGGCGATGGGCCTGCCGACCTCCTGCCCGAGCACGACGGGCGTGAAGGCTTTGGTGGGTGGCGGTATCGTGAGCCGCCCTTAAGCGGAGCAGGATGCCCCGCCCAAAACGCAAAACTTCGCGCAATGGGGATGGTTGAGGGCGACGGGGCGTTCGGCTTCTGCGAGCGTCGGCCCCATGTCGAATTGCGGGTCATAGGGCAGAAGGGTGCAAGCCACGATGCTGGGGCCCTCAGCGCCTTTGCGTTTTACGACCATGCGCGAGGAAGAGCACATCACGCTGTCGGGGGATTTATCGAGGATGCCCCAGCAAGCGGTGGTGATTTCCGGCACCTCGATGGCCAAATCCATTTCCGGAAAAATTACTGTTTTAGCGGGATGATAGGCATCGATATTAAAGTTGTGCTTCAGGTAGATCGCGGCATAACCTTCGCGGGCCTGGGTGTCGGTTTCACCATAGGTGCTGCGGCCTGCGACGGTCATGGTGATGGCATGGTCGCGGAGCCACTCCATGCCTTTGAGGCTGCGCTGAAAGCTGCCTTTGCCGCGCTCGGCATCGTGGAGGGCGGCGCTGTGATGGTCGAGCGAGATACGCAGGGTGAGCTTGCCGGGGAAGCGCGCGTTGAGGTCGAGCAGGCCCACTTGCACGCGTTTGCGCATCATCGGCAGCATCGCGTTGGTGAGCACCAAGACCTCGTAACCGCGCGAGAGGGCGGCATCGAGGAGGGAGATGATCTCGGGGTTCATGAAGGGTTCACCGCCGGTGAAGGCAATCTCGCGCACACCCCATTGGCGGGTTTCCAACTGGTCGAGGTAGCCCTCGACATCCGCGAGACTCAGGTAAACGAGCGCGTCATTGGTCGGCGAACTCTCGATATAGCAATTCACACAGGTGATGTTGCAGAGCGTGCCGGTGTTGAACCAGAGGGTTTGCGGATTGGTCAGTGCGACTTGGGCGCGATCCTCTCCTTTGGCGGTGCGGAGGGGATCGACAAACTTTCCGGCATTCGCCAACGGGCGGATCTGGTCCTTCATTCAAACGGGCTCCCTGTTCACAATCGGAAAACTAGCGAAGCGGGCGGGGGCGAGAAAGAGCCCTTCGTGAGCGTGACGCCATTGTGATCAAGATTCTAGGTGCTAGACTGGCTGGCAGAAGCGGGATAAGAGGGCGCCGTTAGCGCTAACGGAGCGAGAAATGGATAGACCAAAGTCCAGACCGATGGTGTCCCGTGTCATTCCTGTCGAACTGTTCGATCTGGTGGTCTTCGGGGCGACGGGCGATCTTGCTCAGCGCAAGATCCTGCCTGCGCTCTTGCGCCGTTTCGTGGCGGGGCAGGTTCCTGAGGGGAGCCGACTGATCGGGGCTGCGCGATCCGAGCATAGCGTGGCAGAGTATCGCGCCTTTGCCGAAGCGGCTTTGGCCGAACATGCGGCGGGTGTTGGCACTGCCGAGCAGCGCAAGGCGTTTATCGAAACGCTCGATTACGTGACGGTGGATGCGACCGGAGCGCAGGGCTGGCCCGAGTTGGCCACGAAGTTGGTTGCCGGGCGTGTAAGGGCTTTCTATTTCTCGGTTGCACCCCGGCTTTTCGGCGCTTTGGCCGAACGGTTGCACAAATACGGGATGGCTTCGGGTGATGCGCGAATTGTGGTGGAGAAGCCTTTTGGCCGCGATCTGGCCACAGCGGAGGCTTTGAACCGCGACCTCGCGCAGCATTTCGCGGAACGGCAGATTTACCGGATTGACCATTATCTCGGCAAGGAAACGGTGCAGAACCTGATGGCGATCCGCTTCGGGAATATGCTTTTCGAGCCGCTCTGGAATGCGCAATACGTGGATCATATCCAGATTACAGTGGCGGAAACTGTAGGCGTTGGCGGGCGCGGCGATTATTATGATCGGGCAGGCGCCATGCGGGATATGGTGCAGAACCATCTCATGCAGCTTTTGTGCCTCATCGCCATGGAGCCGCCTGCGAAATTCGAGCCTGATTCCGTGCGGGACGAGAAGCTGAAAGTGATCCGCGCGCTCGATCCGGTGGAGCCTTCGGACATCGTGCGCGGGCAGTATCTGGCCGATGGCGAAAAACCCGGCTACCGCGATCATGTGGAGAACCCCAATAGCCATACGGAAAGCTTCATCGCAATGAAGCTGCATATTTCCAACTGGAGATGGGCCGGCACGCCGTTCTATTTGCGAACTGGTAAGCGTTTGAAATCGCGGACAAGCGAGATTGCGGTGGTGTTCAAGGAAACCCCGCATTCGATCTTCGGGCCGGAAGCGGGGCGGCACCGCAATATCCTGACGATCCGCCTGCAACCGAACGAGGGGATCGATCTGGGCGTGACGATCAAGGAGCCGGGGCCGGGCGGGATGCGTTTGGTGGATGTGCCGCTCGACATGACCTTCTCGGAAGCGCTGGGGCCGGAGGCGGCGCAATCTGCGGATGCTTATGAGCGCCTCATCATGGATGTGATCCGGGGCAACCAAACGCTCTTTATGCGCGGTGACGAGGTTGAGGCCGCTTGGGCTTGGACCGATCCGATCATTGGCGGTTGGGACGCACGAGGCGAGGCGCCTATTGCTTACGAGTCGGGCAGTTCCGGGCCAGAGGAGGCGTTGATGCTGATGCATCGGGACGGGCGGCGTTGGCGGGAGATTCGCACGTGAAACTGGTGGAATATGCCGATGCCGAGATGATGGCGATCGATTTGGCCAATGTGCTGGCGGGCGAATTGGCAGGCGTGCTGATGCATGAAGACCGTGCAACGCTTGTGGTGCCGGGGGGCACGTCGCCGGGGCCGGTGTTTGACGCGCTTTGTGCGGCGGATCTGGATTGGGCGCGGGTGGATGTGATGCTCTCGGACGAGCGATGGGTGCCGGAAGAGGATGCACGCTCGAATGCGGCCTTGATCCGCGAGAGGTTGCTGACGGGGCGGGCGCGGATGGCGCGGTTTTATCCGTTTTTCACGGGGTCACCTGAGCCGGAAAGCGATCTGGCGGAGGTGGAAGCGATGATCCAGCTCTACCTGCCTGTGTCTGTGGCTTTGTTGGGAATGGGGGCGGATATGCATACGGCGTCGCTGTTCCCCAGAGGCGACAATTTGCGTTTGGCACTGGATGAGGCGGCCCCCGATCTGGTGCCAATGCGGGCACCGGGGCTCGATGTGGCGCGGGTGACGCTTTCGGCGCGGGTGCTGCGCGCCTCGCTGGCGCTGCACATCGTGGTGACTGGAGCGGAGAAGCGGGCGGCGCTGGAACGGGCCGCGAAGTTGCCGCCTGAAGAAGCACCCGTTGCGGCGCTTCTCGATGGGGCTGTGGTGCATTGGGCACCTTGAGGGTTTCTGGAGCCATGACTTTTGATTTCGATAAACTGGACGAACTGGCGCGGGCCGGAAGCCGGCTGAAAATCGGCAAATTGTTCGAAAATGGAAATCGTTTCGCAGATTTTTCAGCTTCAGATGACGGAATTCTGCTGGATTTTTCAAAGACACATCTCACGGAAGAAAGCCGTTCGGCGCTTCTTTCCATGATTGATCGGGCGGGTGTTGCTGCCGCGCGGGATGCGATGTTCGCAGGTGAGAAGATCAACCGGACCGAAGGGCGCGCGGTATTGCATACGGCACTAAGGGCGGGGTCGGATGCGGTGATTTCCGTGGATGGCGCGGATGTGATGCCCGAGGTGCGCCAGACTTTGGCGCGCATGGCGGCGCTGACTGAGGCCGTGCGGAGTGGCACCTATGCGGGGCAGGGCGGGGCTTTCACGGATATCGTCAACATCGGCATCGGTGGCTCTGACCTCGGGCCAGCGATGGCGGTTCAGGCTTTGGCGCCTTACCACGATGGGCCGCGCTGCCATTTCGTTTCGAATGTGGATGGGGCGCATCTGGCGGATGTTCTGAAGCTTCTCGATCCGGCACGCACTTTGGTGATCGTGGCCTCGAAAACCTTCACGACGATTGAAACCATGACCAATGCAGCTTCTGCGCGGGCGTGGATGGCCAAAAGCGTGAATGATCCGGCACGGCAGTTTGTGGCGCTTTCCTCGTCTGTGGAGCGCGCCGAAGCTTTTGGTATTCCGGCAGAGCGGGTGTTCGGCTTCGAGGATTGGGTTGGCGGGCGCTATTCCATGTGGGGGCCGATCGGGCTTTCGCTGATGATCGCGATTGGTGCGGACTGCTTTGACGAGATGCTTTCCGGTGCCCGCGCCATGGATCATCATTTTCGGAACGCGCCTTTTGCCGAAAACCTGCCTGTGCTGCTGGCTATGGTGGGGCTGTGGCACCATCAAGGCATGGGCCATGCGACACGTGCGGTTATTCCCTACGATCAACGGCTTGCGCGCCTGCCTGCCTATTTGCAGCAGCTTGAAATGGAATCGAACGGCAAGGGTGTAGCTATGAGCGGCGCAAGCCTTGAACGGCCTGCTTCGCCTGTGGTCTGGGGGGAACCCGGCACCAATGGCCAGCACGCGTTCTTCCAGCTTCTGCATCAGGGCCAGCAGGTGGTTCCGGTAGAATTCCTGATCGCGGCAGAAGGCCATGAACCTGAAATGGCACATCATCACCGCTTGCTCGTGGCGAATTGCTTGGCGCAGTCACAGGCGCTGATGAAGGGCCGGAGCCTTGATGAGGCGCGTCGGATTGTGGCGGGGCGTTTCGAGGGCGAGGAGTTGGAGATGCAGGCGCGCCAGCGTGAGTTCACTGGAAACCGCCCCTCCGTGACCATCGCCTATGACAAACTGACCCCCTATCGCCTTGGCCAGATCGTGGCGCTCTACGAGCATCGGGTGTTCGTTGAAGGCGTGGTTTGCGGGATCAACTCTTTCGACCAATGGGGTGTGGAGTTGGGCAAGGAACTGGCCACAGCACTACAACCCGTTGTGGAGGGGCGTGCTTCGACCGAGGGGCTGGACAGCTCGACCGCGGGATTGGCAAGTTATCTCAGAACTTAAACTGAGGCTTCCAACGCATTGATAATCAGTGAGAAGTCGTCGGCCTTCAGGCTGGCGCCGCCGACCAGCGCGCCGTCGACATTCGAGACCTGAAAGATCTCGGCGCAGTTCTCGGGCTTCACAGAGCCGCCATAGAGGATACGCACAGCTTGGCCGACACCGGGGCCGAAGCGGCGCTCTAAGCGGGTGCGGATGAAGTCATGCACTTCACCGATCTGTTCGAGCGTGGGAGTGAGGCCAGTGCCGATGGCCCAGATCGGCTCATAGGCGATGACGAGATTAAGGCCTGTGGCATTGTCGGGGACGGAGGCGGAAAGCTGGCCGTCGATGATGTCGAGCGTGTTCAACGCCTCACGCTCGTCGAGGCTTTCACCAAGGCAGATGACGGCAGTGAGGCCTGCTTCCATCGCGCGGCGGGCCTTCTTGCGGACGATTTCAGAGCTTTCCTCGTGCTCGTCACGGCGTTCGGAATGGCCGAGGATCACGGCTGACGCGCCGGTATCTGCGACCATGCTGGCGGAAATATCGCCAGTATGCGCGCCTGCGGGGCGGTGGTGGCAGTCTTGCGCTCCGATGGTGAGGGCATGGCCTTCGGCGCGTGCAGCGCCTTCTAAGAGGAGCACAGAGGGCAGGCAGAGCAAGAGGTCGACTTGCGGGGCGGGATGCAGGGCAAGTAGGGCGTCGATTTCCGTCAGATCGCGGCGCAGGCCGTTCATCTTCCAGTTTCCAGCCGCCAGTTTCCGACGCATCACCCTCTCCCTCTTCCAGCCATGGCGCGGCAAGTGCGCACCTTTCCGTTCCGCTATAACGGGGTTATGACGCAGGGCAAGCGGTTTGGAGTGAAGATGATGATCCCGAAGATCGATTTGGTGGCTTTGGAAGCAGGCGATCCCGAACAGAAGGCGGCCTTGGCCGAGGGGTTAACCGGGGTTGGATTTCTGACGCTCGAAAATACGGGAATCTCGCAGGCCGAAGTTCTGGAAGTGATTGAAATGTATCGGTCTTTCTTTCGGTTGCCGGAGCGCGAAAAGCAAGCCGTGGATATGGCGCGGACGGGATCTAACCGGGGGTGGGGTGCGCCGGGATCCGAGCAGGTCGATCCGGATGCCAACCCCGATTACAAGCAGGTTTTCGATATCGGCTACCCGCTCCCCGAGGGGCATCCGCTGTTGGAGTTGGGCGTATATGGTGCGAACCAATGGCCCGACAACATATTGGAATTCCGTGAGAAAGTTGAAACCTATTACAGCCATGCCTGCTCTGTGGCGCTGCGACTTCTGCGGCAGATCGCGGGCGTGATCGGCGAGGACGCGCTGTATTTCGATGACAAGTTCGATCTGCCGATGGCGCTCTTGCGGGCGAATTTCTATCCGCCGCGCCCGGCTTGGGCGGGAGAGAGGGATTGGGGGATTGCGACCCAT
>RFUP01000840.1 GCA_009922885.1 Paracoccaceae bacterium | reverse complement strand
GGGTGCAGACGACACCCGCCCACCCATCTTGATCGCGCATGGCCTGTTTGGCTCGGCGCGCAACTGGGGTGTGATCGCGCGGCGGCTGGCCGATCAGGGGCGGCGGGTGTTGACCGTCGACATGCGCAACCATGGCGACAGCCCGTGGGAGGGCAGCCACGCCTACCCCGATCTGGCCGGGGATCTCGCACAAGTCATCGCCGCCCACAGCGGGCAGGCCGATGTCTTGGGCCATTCGATGGGCGGCAAGGCGGCGATGGCGCTGGCGCTGATGCATCCCGGCCTTGTGCACCGCCTGATCGTGGCCGATATCGCGCCGGTGGCTTATGATCATGACCAAAGCCAATTCATCGCCGCGATGCAGGCGGTGGATATGTCGCAGGTCAGCCGCCGCTCGGATGCCGAGGCGCAGCTGCGCCAGCATATCGACGACCCGACATTGCCGGTGTTTTTTACCCAGTCGCTGGATGTGCAGGCTAAAGCGTGGAGCTTTAACCTTGATGTGCTGGCCACGGAAATGCCCCATATCTTGGGCTTTCCCGATTTCGGGCAGGCCCGTTTCGATGGGCCAGTGCTGTTTTTATCGGGGGCCAATTCCCATTACGTGCAACCGGCCCACCGCCCGCTGATCAAGGCTTTGTTTCCCAAGGCGCAATTTGCCAAAATTCCGGGCGCGGGCCATTGGCTGCACGCCGAGCGCCCACGCGCCTTTGAGGCGGCGGTGCGCCATTGGCTGGCCGCCACCCCGGCAAACGGGATTTAGGCGTTGGAATAAAGCTGGCGTGCCACCGCCCATGCCACGGGCAGGGCCAGCAAAAACCCGGCCAGCGCCGCCACCAAGATGGGCGTCAACGTGTCATAGCCTGTGACCAACGCGGCAATGACGAATGAACCAGCCAAGGTGGTGCTGATCAACGAATAAAGCAGGACTCACTAATGGTGTTCCGGGAGTATTGTAATTTGGTCCATCCGGAATAGTTAGGTTGAGTGTTCCACTTGAAACCGTCGCCGAGAGTGACC
>RFUP01000839.1 GCA_009922885.1 Paracoccaceae bacterium | reverse complement strand
CCAAAGAGTTCTTTATATGTTGTCATTATGATACCGTTATTGTTTTAGTTCCTATACTTGGATAAATCCAGGATTCCGTTGTTGTTACTGCTCCTGTCCCTGGTATATATCCACCAAAACCTAAAGCAGACGCTTGAGTACCCGCACCCGCTAAACTACCTCTTCCAGTTGCAAGTCCTGTTGGATTAGATGTCCAACTTGTACCATTCCAAAGTTCCGTTGCTGTAGGACTACCAAATCCTAAAGCTGCTGTTTGAGTACCAACTCCACCTAAACCTGATCTTGCTGTATTCATTGAATTAACTGATGTCCAAGTTGAACCGTTATAAGATTCTGTTGCAGCTGTACTAGGAGGTACATTTCCTCCAAAAGCTAAACCTGCTGTTTGAGTACCTGCTCCTCCTGAACCATATCTACCTGTATTTAAATTTCCACCTGATGTCCAACTTGTTCCATTATAGGATTCTGTATTAGTTAAATATCTTGGTGTAAGAGTAGCTTTATATCCCCCAAAGCCTAATGCTGCTGTTTGAGTACCTATTCCTCTTAAAAAATATCTTGCCGTACCCATTGTAGCTGGAGAAGTAGACCAACTTGTTCCATTAAAAGATTCAGTTGCTCCTGTTCCTGTAGGAGCAGTATATCCTCCAAATGCTAATGCAGCTGTTTGTGTTCCTGCTGCTCCCAATGCATAACGTGCAGTTCCCATATTTCCTGTGGCTGTCCAACTTGTACCATTATATTTTTCTGTTGAATTTGTGAAAGTAGGATATGGTGTTGTTCTACCACCAAATCCTAATGCTGCTGTTTGAGTTCCAGCTCCACCAAATACTGCATGGGGAGTATTCATATTTCCACCTGAACTCCAAACACCCACTCCAGTATTTAAATATCCTTTAAGAGTTCCACTAGAACTATTATACCAAATTTGACCTATCTCTGGATTTGATGGATCTGAAGATACTACTTGGATTGCTGTTCCTCGTATTCCTTTAAAGGTTGTCATTTCAAACCTCCGTT
>RFUP01000838.1 GCA_009922885.1 Paracoccaceae bacterium | reverse complement strand
ATCGAACGCGAGGAGGAGGGCGGCGCATTCGTGCATGCGCGGCGCTGGCCTTGCCGTTTCGATCTGTCGGTTTCGATGGAGTTTCCTCGGGTCTCGCGCCGTCGTTTGGCGCGGGCAGTACGGCAGGATATGTGGCGGGCGCTGCAATCCCTGCGCGGGTTTTCGCCAGCCATTCGAGTGGAGCCTGTGGAGGACGGGCTCCGGCTTGAAGCTGGCGGGCAGATGGACGGGCGCTGGCCGAGAGCCGTTGCGGAAGCGCGACTTCAGGCAGTGCTCGGGGATCCCCGCCTTCGGGCGCGCTGGATTTCCTGGGCTTCGGCGCTCGTCCTCGCCCTATTCGCGGGCCAGTCGGCCGAGGCGGCCGAGCCCATATCGGGGGCGCCTTCGGGCTTGGGGATGGAGCTGCACGAGTTCCTTCTTGAGCCGCAAGGCAACGGGGCGCTTTGGGCGCGCTTTCGCCTGGTTTCCCCGGATATCGCCAGTGACACGGGTTTCCAGTCGGTGGAAGCCGATTTCCCGTGGTTTTGTGAGACGCAGGCCTTGCCGCGCCTCGCAGAGGCTGGCATCGAGGCCTCTCTTGCGGTCATTTCCCTTTCGTCCCGCTTCATTCCGTTCGGAGAAAGTGCCCCCGATGTGGTGCAGTTTTTCGAAGCGTTCCGGCTTGAGGGCGACCGCTGCATCTGGGAGGTATTCTGATGCGTGCACAATATCTTGCGGGGCGCTCTTCACGCTCTCTTAAAGTTGAGGCTTTCCCGTCACAGACCCGCGTGGCGGGTTTTCCCGGATATATTCCGGCGCTTTGTTCTGCTATTCTCCTCCGTGGTTGCACCCAAGTGACCACTACCTCGTACGACCGGGGCCAAGCCATTGTGGCAAACGCCCTCAACTCGAAAAGAGAAAGGAGAATCCAATGTCGAACAGTGTTAAGGGCGTGCTCGCGCTCTGCCTCGTGGCGTTCGTTGCTGCATGTGGCGGCGGCCGTCAGGCTCAGGAAGAATTCGTGGTTGTTCAACCCGAACC
>RFUP01000837.1 GCA_009922885.1 Paracoccaceae bacterium | reverse complement strand
CCATTGGCGAAGCAGTGGGCCTCCAGGAAGACCGCACGCGGCCATTGGCGAAGCCAGCGGCCTCGGGCGGGGAGTCGGGGTTTGAAGACCTGGAGAATGACATCGACCTTGATAAGCCGGTCGAGTTCCCTAAAATGTTCCAGGAGCCGCCGAAGGCAAAATCGCGTTAAGGACTATGCTCGGTATGTCTAAACCCAAAATAATCGCTTGGAGGCCGTTTTAAGATGCCTGGGAGGCCAAAATACAGGTCAGACCTTGATGCTCTGCAAGCAATGCCAGAAGACATGATCTGGTCAATGCTTGAGCAGGGCAAAACAATCACTCAAGTCTGCTACGAGATCGGCGTCGGAAAGAAGGCGCTGCAAGACTGGTTCAAGGAGGTTGATCCAGATGACTCTAAAATAACGCGCGCGCGTGCGAAAGCGGCGACGAACTACGCCTTGGAGGCGCTGGAGATCGCCGACAGCATCGACGAGTCGAACCCGTCGCGGCCGCTGCACCGCATCCGCACGCGCCAGTGGATCGCCGAGCGATGGGATCGCAAGACTTACGGCACGCAAAGCGGCCCGCAGATCACGCTGAACATCCAAGACCTGCGCCTCAACGCGCTGCGCCACGCCGAGGTGGTCGAGGACTTATCCACAGATGTGACGCCCAAGTTGTCCACAAATTGACGATTCGCGCATCGCGCTGCACATAAAAGCGGCAAAACACGCATCTGGCAGGGGTTCCGACTTAACATAATGGATATCGTGCGAAGTCCTTTTTGTAAGTTGCGCGTAAGTAATGAATGAAATCAAAGACTTAGCCGCGATCCACAGGCCGCGCAGCTGCGCGAAGTTATCCACAGCGCGACCGCGGTCGGCGCACCGCGGTAGCCGCGGCCTCGAGCGCCTGGCCGCGGGCCTCGAGCGCCGCGGGGCAGCCGCCTCGGCCAGTGGCCGGCGCGGCGACCCCCCCCCGGTCGGCGCGCGGCGGGGGCGGTCGACGGCGGCGCCGAACACCTACCGAATCCCGAAA
>RFUP01000836.1 GCA_009922885.1 Paracoccaceae bacterium | reverse complement strand
CCGGCGATGGTCGCGCGGAGCGTGGGAATGCCCTCACCCTTTTCCGAAGACGTCACGATCAACTCCGGGAACGCCGCCGGATGCTTCGCCAGCGCCGTGCGCACCTGTGCAAGCGTCTCTTGCAAATGTGCGTCGCTGATTTTGTCCTTCTTCGTCAGAACCACCTGGAAGGTCACTGCCGACTGATCGAGCAGCGTCAGGATCTCTTCATCCACTGCCTTGATCCCGTGTCGGCTGTCGATCAGCACGAACGCCCGGCGTAGCGTCTGCCGCCCGGAAAGATACTGCTTCAACAGCGCTTGCCACTTCTGCACCACCGCCAGCGGCGCATTGGCAAATCCATAGCCTGGCAAGTCGACAAGGTAATGGCTCTCACCCGCCGTGAAGAAGTTGATCTCCTGCGTGCGCCCCGGCGTGTTCGAGGCCCGCGCCAGATTGCGCCGCCCCGTCAACGCGTTGATCAGAGAGGACTTCCCGACGTTTGAACGCCCCGCAAAGCAAACCTCCAGCCGATCCGCCGCAGGCAGGCCGGACATCGCCACCACGCCCTTCAGGAACTCGACCTCGCCTGTCAAAAGCTTGCGCCCGACCTCGGCCAGCTCCGGTGCGGGAATGTCCGCCTCAGGAAAGGGAAGTTGCGTCATCTGATCACCTCAATCTTGTCTCCGGGGCGGATCCGCCCCGCTTCGACCACGCGCGCATACACGCCGAAGTCTTGATGTCCGTAGGCCGCTTCCAGCGCACCCAGAGTGTCCGCATCGCGTCGTCCGCTCTCCGGGTTCGCCGTCGTCGCCAAACACCGCACGATACGCTCTTCAACAGCCAAACGCGCGTCGCCAACACGGATTTCCTTGCCGACGAGATCGAACTCCTCCCACGGGGCCAATCCGTCCACCCAAAGGTTCAACCGCCAGCGCTTGCGCGACAATTCCTGCCCCATCCGGCCTTCCAGCGCACGATGCGAGGCCAATCCGCCAAGCGAAACCGATGGGTAATCCGTATCCGTCATCCCACGATCCG
>RFUP01000835.1 GCA_009922885.1 Paracoccaceae bacterium | reverse complement strand
GGGCGTGGGTGACGGTGGCCAGCGTGAAATCGGGGCTTTCCACAGTGCCTTTAGAAAGGGCCGTAAGGGCTGGCATCAGCGAGGAAATCGCCTGCATCGGGGAGGTGCCGGTTTCGGGCTGGCTTGCATGCGCGGTGCGCCCTGAGAGCGTGATCTTCATACCGCGCGAAGCGCAGTTCACGGGGCCGGGTTTGACGGCAACGTGGCCCATCGGCAGGCCGGGGAAGTTGTGGATGGAGAAGGCCCATTCGGGTGCAATTTCGGGGTAACGCGGATCGGCCACCACTTTGGCCGCGCCTGCGCCGTCTTCCTCGGCGGGTTGATACATGAGGATGACACGGCCTTTTCGGGGCGCGTTGCGAGAAAGCACGCGGGCCACTCCGGTGAGCATGGCCATATGCCCGTCATGGCCGCAGAGATGGCCTTTGCCGGAGATTTCGGAGCGCCATGCGGGCGTTCCGGTTTCCTCGATGGGCAGCGCATCCAACTCGCAACGGAGAAGCACGCTTGGGCCTTCGCTTGCCCCTTCCCAGATCGCGGCGACGCCATGCCCGCCGAGGCCGGTTATCACGCGCGCTCCAAGCGGGGCGACGGTGCCCGCGATCAGGCGAGCGGTTTCGGCTTCTTCGCCCGAAAGCTCGGGATTGCGATGCAGGTGTTGGCGCAATTCGGTGAGGGTGACGATGTCACTATTGGTCAGGCGATGATCTGGCATGGCGGTCTCCTCCACCGTTTCTTTCGCATAGGTGCAAGGCCTGAGAAAGGGTGGCTTTCGAGGGTGGCATGGGAATTGCCGAAGAGAGGCGAGGCGTTTTCCCGGCCATTGTGGCCTTGCGGCACTGGTTGGCGCGGGCGATTTCGGCTAGGACAAGGGAAAGCCAGCGGTTTGTAAAAGAGGATTACCGATGTTTCGCAAACTGTTGGGGGTTGTAGTTCTTCTATCCTCTTTCGCCGCTGCGGTGCCTGCTTTGGCCGAGGGCCTTTCGTGGCAGCGCGTGGGGCATGGGCGGATTTTCAACA
>RFUP01000834.1 GCA_009922885.1 Paracoccaceae bacterium | reverse complement strand
TTTCCGACACGGCGCTGATGGTTTCTGCGCGCAGCTCGTCGGCCAGCTGGCGCAGCTGCGCATCTGATAGCCGCTTCATATCGGCAGGCACATGCACAGTATCAAGCAGCGGTGTTACGGGTCTGTCACTCATCAAGGCCCCTCCGGGGGTGTCAGCTGTCGCGGGCAATAACGAAGCGGGCAGCCTGACGCAAGCAATCGGCGCCATCGCCATAGCCAGATAGCGCGTCGCAGGCATGGTCAACCAAAGTGCGCGCTTGGGTTTGGGCGGCCTCTAACCCCAAAAGCGACACAAACGTGGCTTTGCCAGCTTGGGCGTCTTTTCCCACTGCCTTGCCGGTTTTGGCGGCGTCGCCCGTGACATCCAGCACATCATCCCAAACCTGAAAGGCCAGCCCCAGCGCATCGCCATAGCGCGCCAAGGGGGCCAAATCGGCGCCAGCCATACGCGCGCCAACCGTGGCTGACCAAGTAATCAAGGCGCCTGTTTTGCCAGCCTGCAATTCGGTGATTTGCGCCAAATCCAGCGGTTGCGCTGCTGTTTCCGCCGCAATATCCAGCATTTGCCCACGCACCATGCCACCCGCGCCCGCCGCCCGCGCCAAGGATAGGCACAAATCAGCGCGCACATCGCCCATGGGGTGGCAGGCCGGGCTGCCCAGCATTTCAAAGGCCAGCGTTTGCAGCGCATCGCCCGCCAAGACAGCGGTGGCCTGATCCCATTTGATATGCACCGTGGGCTGGCCGCGGCGGGTGCTGTCATCATCCATGCAAGGCAGATCATCATGCACCAGTGAATAGGCATGCAGCGCCTCGATGGCGGCGGCGGGCCATTCGGCCTGATGTTGGGGCACAGCGTGCAGGCGGGCCGATTCGACCACCAGCAGCGCGCGCAAGCGTTTGCCGCCACGGCTGGCATAGGCCATGGCATCGGTGATTTCGGGGGCCTAACCAAGCGTCTGGGCTATCTGCGTTGGCTCGGGGTCGACGCGATCTGGATGACCCCGATCTATCCCTCGC
>RFUP01000833.1 GCA_009922885.1 Paracoccaceae bacterium | reverse complement strand
CATCGGCATGAACTTCTTCATGGAGATCGCGAAGCTGCGCGCGGCGCGCACGCTGTGGTACCGCGTGATGCACGGTCTCGGCGCGAAGCAGGAACGTTCCAAGATGTTGCGCACCCACTGCCAAACCAGCGGCGTTTCACTGCAAGAGCAAGACCCCTACAACAACGTAATCCGCACGACGGTGGAGGCGATGGCGGCGACGCTGGGCGGCACGCAAAGCTTGCACACAAACGCACTGGACGAAGCTATAGCGTTACCTACCGACTTCTCAGCGCGTATTGCTCGCAACACACAACTGGTTCTGCAGGAAGAAAGTGGCATCACTAACGTCGTCGATCCGCTGGGTGGCAGCTATTACATCGAAGCGCTGACCGCGAAACTGGTTGAAGAAGCTGAAAAGCTGATCGCGGAAGTCGATGAGGCCGGCGGAATGACTGCCTATGTCGATACAGGCGCACCCAAGGCTGCGATTGAACGTGCGGCTGCTCAAAAGCAGACCGGCATCGACAAGAGCGAAACCGTGATTGTTGGCGTCAACAAGTATCGCCTTGCTGAAGAAGCGCAGATCGAAACGCTGGACATCGACAATCACAAGGTTCGCACGGGCCAGATCGAGCGATTGAAGCAAGTGCGCGCAAGCCGTGATGAAGCAGCGTGTCAGGCGGCGTTGGCGGCACTGCGCGAAGCCGCTGCGGCTGACCCGGGCGCAAGCAGCCAAGCGCTGAGCACCGGGCTTGACGAAAACGGGGTTCCGTTGCCGCCGTCAGTGCTGGAGGAAATGGCCCGAAAGGGTGACACCAATTTGCTTGCGCGGGCGGTAGACGCTGCACGCCATGATGCGACGCTGGGCGAGATTTCGGCCGCAATGGAAGAAGTGTTCGGGCGCCATGACGCGACACCAAAGCCGGTGAGCGGGGTTTACAAGACCGCATACGAATTTGATCAGCGTTGGGCTCAGGTAACCGATGGCGTCGACGCCGTGGAGCGCCGGCTGGGCCGCAAACCGCGCATCATGGTCGC
>RFUP01000832.1 GCA_009922885.1 Paracoccaceae bacterium | reverse complement strand
TTGCCCGCCCCAACGCTCCTCCGCTATGCACTCCCGATACCCGAGGACGACGACCGATGAACGAGATTGCCAATATCCAAGGCACCACCGCCGAGGTGCAAGCCGCCGATACGATGCCCCATTCCATCGAAGCCGAGCAGCAGCTTCTGGGTGCCCTTCTCACCAATAACGACGTCTTCGACCGCGTCGCGTCGATCATCTCCACCAAGCATTTCTACGACCCCGTGCATGCCCGCATCTGGGATGTCGCCGCCGCCCGCATCGCCCGCAACACGCTGGCCTCGCCCGTCACCCTGAAAGCCTTCTTCGAGGATGACGAAGGCCTGAAGGAACTCGGCGGCCCCGCCTATCTCGCCCGCCTCGCCGGAGCCGCGATCTCCGCCTATGCCGTGCGCGACTATGCCCAACTGATCCACGATCTCGCCATTCGCCGCGAACTCATCGGCTTGGGGCAGGAAATCTCCGCCAAAGCCAAACGCATGGATGTGGCGCTCGAACCCCGCGAACAGATCGTCGAGGCCGAACAGAAGCTCTACAAACTCTCCGAAGCAGGCGCTTCGGAAACAGGCTTCCAGAGCTTCCTGCGCGCCGTCACCGATGCGGTCAACGTGGCCAACGCCGCCTATCAGCGTGAAGGCGGCCTCGCAGGGGTCTCCACAGGCCTCATCGACCTCGACAAGAAACTCGGCGGCCTCCACAAGTCCGACCTTCTCATCCTCGCAGGTCGCCCCTCCATGGGCAAAACCTCGCTCGCAACCAACGTCGCCTTCAACATTGCCAAAGCCTATAAACGCGGCCGCCTCCCCGATGGCACCGAAGGGGCCGTCGAAGGCGGCGTCGTGGGCTTTTTCTCGCTCGAAATGTCGGCCGAACAGCTTGCCGCACGTATCCTCTCGGAAGCCGCCGAAATCCCCTCCGAACAGATCCGCCGCGGCGACATGACCGAAACCGAATTCCGCCGCTTCGTCGAAGCCGCGAAATCGCTCGAAGCCTGCCCCCTCTTCATCGACGACACCCCCG
>RFUP01000831.1 GCA_009922885.1 Paracoccaceae bacterium | reverse complement strand
GTCTTTCTGCCCGGCGAACGCGAAATCCGGCGGGTCGAGGCGCGGCTTGCCGCCCAAGTTCCGGCACATGTGCACCTGCGCCCGCTTTATGGCGCCCTGCCCTTTGCCGCCCAGCGCGCCGCGATCGCGCCAGTGTCGCAGGGCCGCAAGGTGGTGCTCTCTACCTCCATCGCCGAAACTTCGCTGACCATCGAAGACGTGCGGGTGGTGATTGACGCGGGCCGCGCCCGCCGGTCCCGCTATGACCCCGGATCGGGCATGGCGCGGCTGGTGACCGAACGCGTCAGCCGCGCCGAGGCAACCCAGCGCACAGGCCGCGCAGGCCGCGTCGCGCCGGGGGTCTGTTACCGACTTTGGACCAAGGGCGAAGAAGGCGCGATGCCCGCCTTCCCTCCGGCTGAAATCGAAGCCGCCGATCTGGCACCCTTTGCGCTGGAATTGGCGCTTTGGGGTGCCTCCGACCTGCCATTTCTCACGCCCCCTCCCATTGGAACCCTGACCGAGGCCCGGGCACTTCTGGCGTCTTTGGGGGCGCTTGATGGTCAGGGACGGATCACCGAACACGGGCGGGCACTGGCCGCGCTACCGCTGCATCCGCGTTTGGCGCATATGCTCCAGATCGCGGGGGCGCAGGCCGCGCCCTTGGCCGCGCTGATGTCCGACCGCGACCCGATCAGCGGGGCGACAGCGGACCTGAGCCTGCGGATCAAGGCGCTAAAAGGGCGCTATGACGGGCCTGGGGTCGCGAACCCGCCCGCGTTGGATCGGATAAGGGCCGAGGCAAAACGACTCTCGCAGGGCCTGCCGGATGCACCGCCCCTTTCACTCGCCGAACAGGCGGCGCTGGCCTATCCTGATCGGATCGGGCTACGGCGCAAAGGCGACGATCCACGGTTCCTTTTGTCCGGCGGTAAGGGCGCGATCATGCCCGCGACAGACCCGCTGGCAGGTCAGCGGTTGATCGTCTGCACCGATCTGGATGGCGACCCGCGCGAAGCCAAGGTGCGGCAGGCGGTGGCC
>RFUP01000084.1 GCA_009922885.1 Paracoccaceae bacterium | reverse complement strand
GTGATAACCATCTCGCCCCACTCATTGTGGAGCACATGTTCCATCTTCGCTTGCGCGCCCAGCGGAAGCGGGCCAAGTGAATTGCCGTCGAGATAGATCATCCCTGCAGGCAAGCTGAACATCTTCTTGGTCGCGGAGAAGTCGCTCATTTCATGCCCTCAACCTGCCACTTGGCCGCCAGCAATCTTGATCTCTTGCCCGTTCACGCTGCCAGAGTGGGGCGAACAGAGCCATAGCGCGGCCTCTGCAATTTCTCTGGTCGAGATCAGCCGTTTGTGTCGGTTGGCTTCGGTCATCACCTTCAAGGCATCTTCGGCGGAAATACCGGCTCGGTCTTTGATGGAATCGATGTTCCGCGTGATGATGTCGGTTTCCACGTAGCCCGGGCAGATGGAGTTGAACGTGTAGGGCTGGCCCATGAAATCCTCTGCCAAACTCCGGATCATGCCGATGACACCGTGTTTCGAGGCAGAATAGGCGCCACCGCCCGGCAAGCCGCGCACGCCTGCGATGGAGGAAATCGCGATCACGCGCCCCCAATCCGTTGAGAGCATAGACGGCATGGCTTCGCGGATGGTGAAGAACGCACCATCGAGATTTGTCGCCATGATCTTGCGCCAGAAGGCCGTGTCCGTTTTGTGGAGTTTCTTGCCTTCGGCGATTCCGGCGTTTGCGACGAGAATCTGGATGGGCCCGAATTCTTTGACGGCAGCACCAATGACTGTTTTGACGGCGCTTTCGTCGGTGACGTCCATGATCCTTGGGCGAAGTCCTGCAGTTTCCCCCGCAGCAGCTTCCAGCGCCTCCATCCTACGGCCCGTAATGGTTACGGTCGCGCCGTTCTCGGCCAGTATCTTGGCGATTGCCAAGCCAATACCAGTGCCACCACCAGTCACGAGCGCATGTTTGCCTTTGAGCATCGTTTCCCTCCCCTCAATCTCTCTTCCAGACAGTGGCCTGAGCGCATTCCGTAAACAAGTCGGTCGCGGCGTCATTCGATCTTGCTAAATAAATTCATAAATGTGAATGTCTGTGCAGATTTCAGGAGTGAGACCTATGTTGCGCACGACGCTAATCCTATCCGCACTTGTTGCTGGGGCGCAGGCCCTCGCAAGTGAGGATATCGCAGATCAATATCCGCAGTCGGAACTCTATTCCAAGCCGGTGGAAGTGGTTCCCCATGTCTTCTCGGCAATCGGCGCAACTGCACCTCCGACCTATGAAAACTCGGGGCACAACAACAACCTGTCTTTTATTGTCACTGAAGACGGGGTGATCGTGGTCAACGGCGGCGCTTCGGCACGTTTAGCGAAAGCGCTTCATGACGAGATCAAACTCGTCACAGACCAACCCGTGAAGCTTGTGATCAACGAGAACGGGCAGGGGCATGCCATGCTTGGCAACTCCTACTGGCGAGATCAGGGCGTTGACGTGCTGGCACATGTCGATGCCGTGGCGGAAACCAAGCATGCAGGGGATAGCCTCCTTATTGGGATGGAGCGCTATAACCGTGAAAAGGCCGAAGGCACGCGTCTTGAACATGCGAACCTCACTTTTGAAGACCGCTACGATATCGAAATGGGGGGGGTAAAGATCGAGGTCTTGCATCTCGGCCCTGCGCATTCGCCGGGTGATACTCAGGTTTGGATCCCCGAATGGCAGATCATGATCGCAGGCGACATTTCCTTCCATGAACGCATGCCGCCGATTTTCGCACATACCTGCACCAAGTGCTGGCTCGAAACATGGGAAACCAAGCTTGAACCGCTGAACCCGACCTATTTGATCCCTGGGCACGGCCACCCGACGAACCTCGCGCAGGTGCGCCGTTATACGCATGATTACCTTGTCGATCTGCGGGAGAAAGTTGGTGCACATCTCGAAGCGGGTGGCACACTCGATGATGCCTATTACGTCGATCAAGAACAGTGGCGTGGCCTTGATACGTTTGAGGAACTGGCAACAAAGAATGCCGGAAACGTTTTCGCAGAGATGGAATTCGAATGAGAACCCTGATCTTAAGTTGCGCGGTTGCCGTTGCTCTGGTTTCCCCGGTGCGTGCCGATGAAACCCTGCGCGAGGCTGTGCAGGACTACATGGGGTTTGCCACCTACGAGGCGGGTATTCTCCTTCCGCAGCAACTTGACGAGACGGTGTTCCGGAGCTCGACCATCATCGATACCCGGGATGCCGAACAGTATGCTGCGGGTCACATTCCCGGCGCGTTGAACATTGAATGGCGCGAAATTCCGTCGCGGCTGGAGGAGCTTCCGGAAACCGGTTTGGTTATTCTATACTGCAACACAGGGAGCCTCTCTTCGCAGGCCACCTTTGCGGCGCGCCTTTTGGGGCGAGAAAATGTCGTCGTGCTGCAAGGGGGCATCAAAGGTTGGGCCGCAGAGGCCGCATGGAAGCCGGAGTGACATCGTGAAGTGGCTGGATATTCCGCCGGTTTGGCTGCTGTCTTTCGCGATCATAGCGAAGTTTCAGGCTGATATCCTTGATCTCGGCTTGTCGCTGGACTCTGCGCCAACGCGTTTTCTGGCAGGTATCTTGGTTGGCGGGGGCCTGCTTCTGGCGCTGCTGGCTGTCTATGAGATGCGGCGCCAACGCACGACCTTTATTCCCCATAAGGACGCAGCCCATTTGGTGCAGTCTGGGATCTTCAGCAGGTCCAGAAATCCGATCTACCTCGGGGATGTGCTGATTCTGGCCGGTCTGGTGCTCTATTTTGACGCCGTTTTGTCTCTCGTCCTCGTGCCCCTCCTACTTTTCGTTCTCGAAAAGCGCTTCGTCGTGCCCGAAGAAAACCGCCTGCGACAAAAGTTCCGCGCGGATTTCGCGCGCTATTGCCAAAAAACGCGGCGATGGATTTGACAGGAAGCGGCAATACGTGCATCCGATGCGACGGGTTTGTGAAACAAAATTGCGCGACCAATGAGGAATCGCTTCGCCCAAGGCCAGTCGGTCCATAGCGGGGGAAGCTCAACGTAACAAACAATGGGGGAGTCCACGGTGAAGATCGGAACGCCGAAGGAAATCTTCGAAGGCGAAAATCGGGTGGCAATGACACCGGATAGCGCGCTTCAACTACAAAAGCTCGGGTATTCGTGCGCCATCGAAGCGGGAGCCGGTGCTGCTGCAGGGTTCTCGGACGCGGCATACGCTGCAGCAGGCGTGGAAGTGGTCAAGACCGCTGCGGCGCTCTGGAAAGCGGCGGATATCGTTGCAAAGGTGCGCCCGCCGAGCACCGAAGAAGCAAAACGCCTGAAAGAAGGGCAGCTTTTGATCTCCTTCTTCTATCCGGCTGCCAATAAAGACCTGATGGAGCTTTCGGCTTCGAAGGGGGCCTCGGTGATCGCGATGGATATGGTTCCGCGTATCAGCCGTGCCCAGAAGATGGATGCTCTGTCTTCGATGGCGAATATCGCGGGCTACCGCGCCGTGATCGAAGCAGGCAATAATTTCGGCCGCTTCTTCACTGGTCAGGTGACCGCTGCGGGTAAAGTTCCCCCGGCGAAAGTGCTTGTGGTTGGCGCTGGTGTGGCTGGTCTGGCCGCAATCGGTACCGCAACCTCCCTCGGTGCGATCACATACGCATTCGACGTGCGCCCCGAAGTGGCAGAGCAGGTCGAGTCCATGGGCGCGCAATTCGTTTATCTCGATTTCGAAGAGCAGCAGCAGGATGGTGCCGCAACGGGTGGCTATGCCGCGCCGTCATCGCCCGAGTTCCGCGAAGCTCAACTCAAGAAATTCCGCGAGTTGGCACCGGAAATTGACATCGTTATCACGACGGCTCTGATCCCGAACCGGGATGCGCCCGAACTCTGGACACCCGACATGGTCGCGGCGATGAAGCCGGGTTCGGTTATCGTTGACCTTGCGGCGGAACGCGGCGGCAACTGCAAACTCACCGTCATGGACCAGAAGATCGTGACGGATAACGGCGTAACCATCGTTGGGTACACGGATTTCCCGAGCCGGATGGCATCGCAAGCGTCCACGCTCTATTCGACGAACATCCGTCACATGATGACTGACTTGACCCCCGGCAAAGATGGCCAAGTCGTTCATAACATGGAAGATGACGTGATCCGTGGCGCGACGATCGCCCACCAGAAAGCGGTTACCTTCCCGCCGCCGCCGCCGAAAGTTCAGGCCATCGCAGCCCAGAAGCCGAAGGAAAAGGCCAAGGAACTGACGCCGGAAGAAAAGCGCGCCAAGGAAGTTGCGGCCTTCAAGGCGCAAACCCGTAGTCAAGTCATGCTGCTTGGCATCGGCACCGTTCTGATGCTCCTCGTGGGCTCGGTTGCGCCTGAAAGCTTCATGGCACACTTCATTGTGTTCGCACTTGCCTGCTTCGTGGGCTTCCAGGTGATCTGGAACGTTTCCCACTCGCTGCACACGCCTCTCATGGCCGTTACCAACGCCATTTCGGGGATCATCATCCTTGGTGCGTTGCTGCAGGTCGGCTCCGGCAGCTTCATCGTGGTCGTTCTGGCTGCGATCTCTGTCTTGATCGCAACGGTCAACATCGTCGGCGGCTTCCTCGTGACACGCAGGATGCTTGCTATGTTCCAGAAGTCGTAAGGAGGCATGGAAATGAGCATCGGAATCGTTGCCGCGGCCTATATCGCAGCCGCAATCCTTTTCATCCTGTCGCTTGGCGGTCTTTCGGGGCAGGAAAGCGCAAAGCGCGCCGTTTGGTACGGGATCGTCGGTATGGCTTTGGCCGTGGCCGCTACGGTTTTTGGCCCCGGCATGGGCAATTATCTTGTCGTCGTCGTGATGATCGCGGCAGGTGCTTTTGCGGGTAAGTATCTGGCCGCAAAAGTCGAAATGACCGAGATGCCGCAACTCGTGGC
The DNA here is from genome assembly GCA_009922885.1 of Paracoccaceae bacterium. Classification (GTDB taxonomy): domain Bacteria; phylum Pseudomonadota; class Alphaproteobacteria; order Rhodobacterales; family Rhodobacteraceae; genus UBA9554. The sequence continues at coordinate 3,496 of RFUP01000084.1, read as the reverse complement.
GGCTCTGCACTCCTTCGTGGGCTTGGCTGCTGTTTTCATCGGCTTCAACGCCGACATCGAAATGGGCCGAGTTGCTGCGATGAAGGCTGGCCTTTCGCCGACGCTTAATGAAGTCGGCATGATGGCTGCTCTGCATGATCTGGGCATTGCCGGGTTCGCAGAAAAAGTGGCGCACAAGACGGCCGTCGAACTGAACATCCTCAAAGCCGAAGTCTTCCTCGGCGTGTTCATCGGCGCCGTGACGTTCACGGGTTCGGTCATCGCCTTCGGCAAGCTTGCGGGCAAAGTCGACGGCAAAGCCAAGAAACTGCCGGGCGGCCATATCCTGAACGCGGGCGCAGCACTCCTGTCTGTGATCCTTCTCGTGATGTACATGTCTGGCGCTGGTAGCTGGACGCTTTACGTCATGTCCCTCTTGGCCTTCTTCATCGGCTACCACTTGATCATGGGTATCGGCGGCGCCGACATGCCTGTGGTGGTGTCGATGCTGAACAGCTACTCGGGTTGGGCAGCAGCAGCGATCGGCTTCTCGCTTTCGAACGACCTGCTGATCGTTACGGGTGCTCTCGTGGGTTCCTCCGGTGCGATCCTGTCTTACATCATGTGCAAGGCAATGAACCGTTCCTTCATATCGGTGATCCTCGGTGGCTTCGGCAACACGACTGGCCCCGCCATGGAAGTGACCGGCGAGCAGGTTGCCATCGACTCCGATGGTGTTGCTGCGGCTCTTGAAGACGCTGACAGTGTCATCATCATCCCGGGCTACGGCATGGCAGTGGCGCAGGCGCAGCAGTCGGTTTCCGAACTCACCAAGCGCCTGCGTGCCAAGGGCAAGAACGTCCGCTTCGCGATCCACCCTGTGGCGGGTCGTCTGCCGGGGCACATGAACGTGCTGCTCGCGGAAGCGAAAGTGCCCTATGACATCGTGCTCGAAATGGACGAGATCAACGAAGACTTCCCGGAAACGGATGTTGCCATCGTGATCGGCTCGAACGACATCGTGAACCCTGCGGCGCAGGAAGATCCGAACAGCCCGATCGCAGGCATGCCGGTTCTTGAGTGCTGGAAAGCAAAGCAAGTGTTTGTTTCCAAGCGCGGGCAGGGCACGGGGTATTCGGGCATTGAGAACCCGCTGTTCTACAAAGAGAACACCCGCATGTTCTACGGCGACGCGAAGAAGTCTCTCGACGAACTACTGACGAAGATCCCGAGCTGAACCTAGCTTGAATAACGAAATATGAGGCCCCGTCGCGGAATAGCGGCGGGGCCTCTTGCGTTTGTATACGGTAGTATTCTTGCAACCCGTTGATATAAAAGGCTTTGCCTTTATTTCTGAGAGATGTATTGCGGAATCTGACGAGCAAATAAGGATTGGGCCGTGCCTACATCTTTGACCACGATTTCGGACCATCCTTTGCGCTATGCGCTCACGAACGAATTGCACGCGCGCCCGTTTCCCACGCTAACGACGCCAAGCACTGCTTGTTATATCGCCTTCAAACCAGTGCAGAATGCAGCAGCGAGAGATCGTGCGGCTGATCTAAAGCATCTGACCGATCTGTTGGATCGCCATGGCGTTGCCCATCCGCCTCCCGGCGCAACGCATTACTCGGGCCGCATCGGGCGTCATTTGCTGAAATGGGAAAGCCACACCGAATTCGTGACTTACACGACGTTTTGCGAAGGTGTTTCGACGCGTGCCTTTGATCCGGCCGATTTCGAGGTGTTTCCTGCGGATTGGTTGCAGGCAGCCCCTGGGGTTCGGATCACCTCTAGCGTTGCTCGCATTGAGGGAATGGTTGATCGCGCTGGAATCGCAACAAGGCTGAACGAATGGTTTGTTCCGGAAAGCCTGGCAGCATCGTTCGTCTTGGATGAGGCCGCAGTTGTCGCGGGCGATTTCCGCATTGATCCGGCGGGCCATATCCGACTTGCCATTTTTGTTGCTCCTCAGACTGGTGCGAGACGTATTGGGCGGATCGTGCAGCGGATGCTCGAAATCGAGACCTATAAGACCATGTCGATGCTGGGCTTTGCACGCGTTCGAGAAATCGGAAATGCGATGGGGCAAATCGACAAACAACTGACCCAGTTGATGTCCGACATGCAGGACGATGAGAAGTCTGCCGAGCTTACTCTTGCGGGGCTTCTGTCCGTCTCTGCCGAACTTGAGAACCTTGGGGTCCAGACCTCGTTTCGGTTTGGCGCAACAGCCGCGTACGAAGCAATTGTTCATCAACGCGTTGAAGTCTTGCGTGAAACCCGTTTCGACGGGCGGCAGACTTTACATGAGTTCATGATGCGCCGTTACGATCCTGCCATGAGAACGGTGAAGGCCAGCGAAAGCCGCCTGAGGGCCATGTCGGATCGTGCGATCAGGGCAGGGGAGTTGCTTCGAACCCGTGTCGACGTAGAGCGGTCAGCTCAAAACCAGCTTCTTTTGGAAAGCATGAACCAGCGGGCTGATATGCAGCTTCGCCTTCAGAAAACGGTTGAGGGCCTTTCGACCGTCGCTATCAGCTATTACGCCGTCTCACTTGCCGGGTACTTGCTCTATCCCCTTGCTGAGCCTTTGGGTCTTAGCAAAGGACTATTGATGGCCCTTGTCACTCCGCTGGTTGTTGGGGCCGTGTGGTGGAACGTCCGAAAGATCCACGAGAAGTTTCATTAAGAAGCTTGTGAGCTCCGATGACACCAGCGGAAATCGAGCCAAGGGCAAGGATTGCTGCAACCGATAGCGTGGGCACACCTGCAAGGCCTGCGCCGATGGTGCAGCCACCCGCCAGAACACCCCCAAAGCCCATGAGTGCACCGCCAAGTAGATAGCGCCCCATTTGAGAGGGTTCTTCAAAGCTTTGCCATGCGAATTCTTTACGGATCATGGCCAGTAGCGCTGCACCTGCCAGGGTTCCGCCGAAGAGCGAGATGCCGAAGTTCGGCGGGATCGACGTTGCCGCAACGATCCAGAACAACGTGTCCGCGATCGGGCCAGTGAAGGAAAGGCTTTCCACTGGAATTGGATCGAACTCGTCCAAGAGAACCCATCCCGTTGCCACCCAAGCTGCAGGAATAAGTGCGCCTAGGAGTGCCGCAAGTACGGTTTGCGTTAGGGCGAGCCGGGCTTTCCACACCAGAACGCCGGCACCAATTGAGAGCACCAAGGCGAAGATTGCAGGCGGAACTGCAAGCGTCGGATTGGCAATGGTGAAGCTGGCGGCGAAAGTGCGGAGGGGGGCCAGAACGCCCTTCATTGTCGCCAGGGCGACGATAGCCATCGTGACCAGAACGACTACTGCACGGAGGTTACCGCCTGCGGCCAGAACTGTGAGACGCGATGCACAGCCTCGGGTCAGAACGGCACCTGTTCCGAACAATACTCCACCAAGAACGATTGCAAGAAGTGGCAGATCGGTGGGGAACAGGCGGTGTCCTTCAAGAGCGAACAATTCGAATGACAGGCCGAGCTGAACACCGATCGTCGCGACGGCTAGTGCCA
>RFUP01000830.1 GCA_009922885.1 Paracoccaceae bacterium | reverse complement strand
ATTCCTGCGCATCGCGGCCTTCCGCCGTCACTTCGTCCCAGTAGTCTTGCCAGTCGCCAAGATCATCGCCCGCAACCGCGAACGTCCCGAAGCTGCCGCGCCCCTTCTCCTGCCGGAAATCCCCGATGCCGACGATAACGCCCGCATTGCTCAGGAGCGACACAATCGAGTAGATCGAAAGCGTCGGCTCCACATAGGCAATGTCAACCTCGGCACACCAGCGCGGCAGAAACGCCCGCGTGCGAATATCGGGGGTCTTGTTCATGTCCGCCGACCGAACAACGTCCATCTTGAGATACGGGCGCCCCCACATCTTGATGCGCTGCTCCGGGAGGAAAATCAGACGTTGCACGCTGGTCTTGGTGACGCCAGGGGTTTCCAGCGCAGCCGTCGCCATTGCCTGCTTTACACCCGGCGCGGGAAAGCCAAGAAGCGTCGGGCCGCTCGGCAAGCGATAGACGCTTGCCCGATATTCTTCCTCGGGGTTGTGCTTGAGTTCCCGCTTTTCGGCGGCGGTCTTCTTGGCCCCGCCGATCAGGAGCGACCGTTTGGCCTTGGCGCTCATTGCGTTGAAGTAGAAGGGCGTGGTGCCGATCAATTTCAACTTCGCGCGGCCTTGCTTCAGCGCTTCGATGTGGAGCGCGCCAGCTTCTGCTTTCTTGATTGCCATGTTGTGCATCCTTGTTGCGGACGCACGTCGCCTGTCGCATTATGCGGCAAGGTCAACCGTGCATCCCGGTTGGCTTAGGGCCGGTCTCCGAGGCTGCAACCTCAACCGGCCCGTTCATCTAACGGCATCGGAAAAATGGTGTCAATAGAAAAATGCTAGTCCCCCAGCAATCCACCCCGAACATGCCGCACCACCGCGCACCGGCAGTTGATGACAGCCCCGCCGGGCTTCCCAGCCTCTCCAGGATACATAATCGGCATAGGCGGGCGCCCGCGCCACGGCATCAAGAACGGCTCATCCTGCGGCACGCGCTGGCCGTTCATTGACGCATGGTCGAACTCATCCCCCAT
>RFUP01000829.1 GCA_009922885.1 Paracoccaceae bacterium | reverse complement strand
GGGGGGCATTCTCGGGGTGATGGCATCCGCCGGCGGGCTGGCCCGCCTCATCGCCCCCATTGCAGCCACCGCCCTCTTCCAGGAGGTGGGCGTGGGCTCGCCGCTGTTCACGGGCGGCATGCTCTTCGTCGCGTGCGGATTGATCGCCGCGATGCCCATGGCCCGGCGGCCCTCCGTGGCGGCGTGAGCGCCGCCGCGGGTTTCCCCGGATGCCGCATCAGGGACATCAGGACCCCTGAACCCGGGTCGTGTCGCGCTTATTTGGGGGGCGACGCGGACCGGTCACCCGACTAGGCTTTCGTGCCGTGTACAAAAAGATTCCGATCATCCCGCTCGCCGTCATCGCCGTCGTGGTCGCGGCGATCACCGCGGCCCAGGCACTGATCATCGACTGGCTCCCGCCCGCAAGCACCGAGCAGGCGGAGCGCACATTCGGCCTCCTGTGGTTCCTCTTCTGGATGAGCGCCGTGTTCTTCGTGATCGTCACCAGCATCCTGATCTACGCGATCTTGAACCCAAAACGCGCCCCCGCCGTGCCCTACGAGGGTGCGCGCGATAACGCCTTTTGGCGCAATATCTTCCTGACATTGGTGCCCCCACTGGCGCTGATCTTCCTTGTGCTGGGTTCGATCATCGCAGGGATCGCCACGGTGAACCAAGCGGGGGCCATCGGTGCCGCGGGTGCCATGGTGATGGCGGGCTACCGTCTGGGTGAAAAGCGCCGCGACACCTATTACCCCGCGTTTTTGGCCATTGCAGGGATTGCCCTGATTGCCTTTGCGCTAAACACCTTCCCAATGAACCTAAAAGCCGCCCATTCCAACAGCGATTGGGTGGGCATCGGTATCGGCGTTCTGGGGTCGGTGATGGTTATTACCGCGATCTGCTGGTCGGGGCTGCGTATCTACCGCTTCGAGCAAACGCTCAACAACGTGATGTTGGAAACTGCGAAAACCACCTCGCTGGTCTTTATCATCCTGTTGGGTGCCGCCATGTTGACGGCCGCTTTCCGCGCCTTTG
>RFUP01000828.1 GCA_009922885.1 Paracoccaceae bacterium | reverse complement strand
AACGCGGCGCTTACCGGAAACCGCCCATTTAAGCCAGCCGATGGTGTTGTTGTCATTCGTGCCCATGCAAACCGTACCTGCCGAAGCGGCGCTGCCGCCCGAGGCGCGCGATCTGGCCACGCTTTCGGCCAGCCGCGCCACGGAATTAGAAGGCGAATTGGCCCGGGTCCGCGCCACGCTGAAATCCACGGTCGAAGAACTGGGCAGCGCCAACGAAGAATTGCAAGCCAGCAACGAAGAGCTGATGGCCTCGATCGAAGAGCTGCAAAGCACCAACGAAGAGCTGCAATCGGTGAACGAAGAACTGCACACGGTAAATGCCGAATTGCAGGAAAAGATCTTACAGCTCAACGAGGCCCCCCCGTCTCGAAAGCGCAAATACGGGGTGACATCGCCAAACACGTGGCGCACTTCGCGGTTGTTATCCACCACCACCGAGGGCGGCACAAAGGCACCCATCAACGCATCAGACAGCCCCCGCGACAGCATATCATCGCCATGCAAAACGCTTTGTGCAGCCGCACTGGGGCTTGGGTCGGTCATCACCGGAATGGGGCGGCGTTTCATCAACACCTCGCCGCCAGACAGATGCCGCATGCGCCCCGGTGCACGATATAATTTATTGCGGCTCGACAGGGTTTCCAAATGCCCCGCCAAGGGGCCCAGCGCCTCGGAACTGCCCAAAAACAGCCCACCCCCAGCCTGCAGCCCAAACAACATACGCCGCAATGCGCGGTCTTGGGCCTCGGCCCGGAAATAGATCAGCAGGTTGCGGCACACCACCAAATCCAGATCCAAAAATGGCGGGTCGCCTAAAACATCGTGCTGCGAAAACACGATGGCGCGCCGCAGCGTGGCATTGACCTGATACTGGCGGTCCTCGGTTGGGATGAAATAGCGCGCCAAAATATCAGGCGGCAGCGATTGCAACAGCCGTTCGGGGTATTTCCCGGCCGAGGCAACATCGAGATAAGAGCGTTCGATATCGGTGGCAAACAGCTTGAATTCTAAATCCAGCCC
>RFUP01000827.1 GCA_009922885.1 Paracoccaceae bacterium | reverse complement strand
TCGACGATGATCGTCTCATAGGCCATGAAATTTGCTTTCGCTTGTTTCTGTCAGAACAGCACCCTTACCATTCCGGCACCAACGATCAAGACTATCTTTGACACGAGGGGCAGTAGAAGGTTGATCTGCCGCTTTGCACGATACGCCGGATCTTGGCTGTGCAACCGGGGCTGCGACAGTCATCGCCTTCGCGTCCGTAAACATCGAAATTGTGCTGAAAATAGCCCAGCTCGCCATCGGCACGGCGGAAATCTTTCAACGACGAGCCGCCCGCCTGAATGGCCTGTTCCAGCACCTCGCGGATAATCGGCACCAGCCCCGCCACGCGCCCGGCGGCCACCTTTCCAGCTTGGCGCGCCGGGTGAATGCCCGCGCGATAAAGCGTTTCGCAGACATAAATATTTCCCAATCCCGCCACCACATGCTGATCCAGCAAAACCGATTTCACCGGCGCAGTGCGGCCAGTGAAGGCGGCGCGCAAAACCTCGGGGCCAAAGGCATTGCCCAGCGGTTCCGGCCCGATGCCCGCCAGCAATTTGTGCTGCTCTTGGCCCGCGGTTGGCAGCAGGTCCATCGCGCCAAAGCGCCGCGGATCATTAAAGGTGATGCGCGCGCCATTTTCCATATCTAGCATCACATGATCGTGCTTTTCCGGGGTGGGATGGTTGTGCACAAACTGCCCCAGCGGATCGCCCGAAATCAGCATGCGCCCGGACATGCCCAAGTGAACCAACAGGGTTTCACCCGAATCAAGATCCGCCAAAATATATTTCGACCGCCGCCGCAATTGCAGCACCCGCTGGCCCGTTAGGCGCTGTGCCATATTGGGCGGAAAAGGCCAGCGCAGATCGGGCCGGTTGACGGCGGCATGGGCAATGACCTGCCCCTCCATCACCGGGGCAAGGCCGCGGCGCACTGTTTCCACCTCGGGCAATTCGGGCATTCTATCTCCTGACACAAGGGCGCATTGCAGCGCCGGGCGAGTGGCCTATAAGGAAGGGTAGAGAAAAGGATCGGCAAGC
>RFUP01000826.1 GCA_009922885.1 Paracoccaceae bacterium | reverse complement strand
GTTGTGCTGACGCGGTTCGGGCCAGTGAAGCAATCGACAGCCTACAAGAAATACCGTGACGCTTGCGGGCGGGACCAGCGGGTGAAGCAGCTTTGGGGGAAGGCCGCGGCGTTCGCTCATTAAACGCGGGCGAGGAAGGCTTCGACTTCGGCACGGGAAGGGATGGCATCAGCCGTGCCCTTCCGTGTGACTTTTAGGGCGGCGGCGGCGGAAGCGAGGCGCATGGCGGCTTCTGGCGCTTGGCCTTCGGCGATGGCGGCAGCGAGATAGCCTGCGAATGTGTCGCCTGCGCCTGTGGTATCAACAGGTTTCACGGGAAACGCGGGGCAGTGCAGGGTTTGATCTGGGGTAATCCAGTCCGCGCCTTCGGAGCCCTTGGTGACGACCACCGTAATGCCCGAGGGAAGCGCGCCGACAGCGGCTTTCAGTTGGGCGGCTTCGATTTCGTTCAAGAGAAGGATCGAAATATGCGGGAGCACGTCGCGGGTGGCTTCGGCGCTGAATGGCGCGGCGGAATAGAACACGATTAGACCCTGTTTCACCGCAATTCGGGCCGCTTCGGCCTGAAGGTTCGTTTCGTTTTGGAGGATCAGGAGATCACCTGGCGCGGTTACGGAAGTGAGCACCTCAAGCTGCGCATCGGTGAAAGCGCGGTTTGCGCCGGGGAAGATGGTGATCGCGTTCTCGCCGGTTTCATCAACAGTGATGATCGCGTGGCCAGTCGGGCTTTCGGACTGGTTGATGTGCTGCGTATCAACGCCCAGCGCGGCAAGACGCTGTTTGGCCCAGAGGCCTTCGGGGCCAATGAGACCGATATGCGCGACAGTTGCGCCAGCCTTGGCGGCGGCGGCGGATTGGTTCGCGCCCTTCCCGCCCAGACCGAGGGAATATTCCCGCGCCGCGATGGTTTCACCCGGCGCGGGGATGTGCGGCACGAGATAGGCGTGATCCGCGTTTATGGAGCCGAAGGACCAGATCTTCGGCATGGGCGTTAGCCGATCTTGTTCGCCGCGAGGACGGCCATGTTCAG
>RFUP01000825.1 GCA_009922885.1 Paracoccaceae bacterium | reverse complement strand
AGGCGGGCGGCGCGGTTAGCGGGCGGCTTTTTCCGCGATGCCCGACTGGTTTTCGCGGCGGGCGAGTTCTGCTTCGATATCCGCCAGTGTCACGTCGCGCGCGGCGCACATGACCAGCAGGTGGTAGAGCACATCCGCAGCCTCGGACGTAAGCTTGGCGCGGTCGCCCTTGACGGCTTCGATGATCGCTTCGACCGCTTCTTCGCCGAACTTTTCGGCGCATTTCTCCGGACCTTTGGACAGGAGTTTCGCCGTCCAAGAGGTGTCGGGATCGGCGCTTTTGCGGGACTGGATGGTGGCGGCGAGGGCGGAAAGGCTCATGTCATCCTCATGGGCAGGCCGGCGGCGGCCATATGGGCCTTGGCCTCGGCAATTGTATAGGTGCCAAAGTGAAAGATCGAGGCGGCGAGGACCGCGCTCGCGTGGCCTTGGGTCACGCCTTCGACAAGGTGGTCTAGTGTTCCGACGCCGCCGCTCGCGATTACGGGGATATCGACGGCATCCGCAATCGCGCGGGTCAGCGGCAGGTTGAAGCCCGCCTTGGTTCCGTCGCGGTCCATCGAGGTCAGCAGGATTTCGCCGGCCCCCTTGGCAGCAGCGGTCCGCGCGAATTCGACCGCGTCGATGCCTGTGGGTTTGCGCCCACCATGGGTGAAGATTTCCCATTTTCCCGGTGCCACGGTTTTGGCGTCGATCGCGCAGACGATGCATTGCGACCCGAACCGCAGGGCTGCCTCGGTCAGCACGTCGGGGTCGGCCACCGCGGCCGAGTTGAACGACACCTTGTCTGCGCCCGCCAAAAGAAGGCTTCGCACATCGTGATGCGTCCGCACCCCGCCGCCCACAGTCAGCGGCATAAAGCAGGCTTCGGCCGTGCGGGTGACCAGATCGAACATTGTGCCGCGGTTTTCGTGTGTGGCGTGGATGTCGAGAAAGCAGAGTTCATCTGCGCCTGCCGCGTCATAGGCTTTGGCCGCTTCGACCGGATCGCCGGCATCGACCAGATCGACAAAGTTCACGCCCTTGACCACGCG
>RFUP01000824.1 GCA_009922885.1 Paracoccaceae bacterium | reverse complement strand
GCCTGGGGTCATCACCGGAAAGGACGGTCAGTTTGTGATTTCGGATCTCGAGGCTGGTGAATATGAACTCAAGGCGAGCGGGGTCGTTCGCAACGTGACGCACAGTTCTGAGCCAAAAAAGGTGACCGTTGAACTGCCGCCTGCAGCTCCGGTCAAGGTGATGATCGAACTGCAATGATGAGTCAGATGGATTCTTTAGCCGACAAAACGACTGTACCGCCGCCTCCATACGACTCTTGGCAGCCCACTCCAGGAGAGCTGTCACCGAGCCGATCGCGGTGGCTGCTGGCTCGTCGGCTGGGCTCAATCGCGGTGGTCTTGGTGCTGTTTGGCATCATGCTGTCGGAGCTGCTCTCGCTGAAGCGCTATGTGCCAGTGGTTGCCGTGTTTGGCAGCGGCTATGAGCTTCCGTGGGGACCGATCCCGATGACCCATGAGGATCGGGGATTGCTCGAGTCACTCTCACGATCGCCCGCAGGTATTTTCCAGCCGAAGGTTGTGACATGGCTCGATGCGAGTGAAGATCTCTTCGCTGAATCACCACAAGAGTTTGTTGCAACATTTGTGTCACGGGTGGCGGCGATACGGCCAGGCGGACCATCGAAAGATACGGTGGTGGCCTATCTGTCATGTGTTGGCACGCTTGATGCCGAGGGACGTGTGACCTTCGTTAACCGCTCTGCTGAGCGGCTTCTCGATTGGCATGAGGAACAATCGACGCTGGCGCTCGCTGTTGCTGTTCCGGAGTTCGGGGCCTTGTTCGATAAACTGCGGGCCGGGAATGCCGAGGCGGTGCAGGACGAGGTAAAGGTTTCGCGGAACGGGAGGCTGGAGAGCCTTCTTGTGCGAATGGCGCGGCGGCGGAATGCGGAAGGTTTGCCCGAGGGTTATGTGGTGGCGTTCGACGATGTGAGCGAGTTGGTCAGCGCGCAGCGGATGGCGGCGTGGGGCGATGTGGCGCGCCGGATTGCGCATGAAATCAAGAACCCGCTGACCCCGATCCAGCTTTCGGCCGAACGGATCAAGCGGAAGTTCGGGCGGCACCT
>RFUP01000823.1 GCA_009922885.1 Paracoccaceae bacterium | reverse complement strand
GAGGCCGACGCGGGCTTTCAGCCCGTATAGCGCCTCTTGTTCCAGATTTCGCGCGGAAGGCGCGAAGCCTGATGCTTGCAAGTGTTCGATCCAAGCGCCGCAGCAACCGCATGTGGCGGACTTGTAAACCTCGATGGCAACCGGGGCCGCAAAACTGCGGGTGCTGACAAATGTCAGGGCGAGACCTGAAAGAAGAAGTGTGCGGCGGTGCATGGGTGCCCCTCTGTAACTCGTCGGGTGAAGCTTAGGCCGAGATGATGCCTCGGACAACGCGACACAGTGGGTGAGGCTTCACAATACCGCTAGGTCAAGCGCACCCGATGCGCGACGGGCGACGAGCCGAAGGCGCTGCGGAAGAGGCGGGAAAAATGCGATGGGCTGTTGAAGCCACAAGCCATGGCGATTTCGCTGACCGATTGATCGGTTTGAACGATGAGATTTCGCGCACGGTGTAGACGCGTATCGACCATGTATTTACGCGGCGAGGTCTGGAGATACTTGTCAAAAAGCCTTTCGAGTTGCCGGACGGAAATACCGACTTCTTCGGCAATTTCATGGGTGCTGAGCGGACTTTCGATATTATCCTCGATCAAACGGATCGCGCGGGTGAGGTGTGGGTTGCGCGCGCCGATCCGCGATTGCAGCGAAATGCGCTGCGCCGCGGTGCCTTCGCGAACTGCGTTGTAGACCATCTGATCGGCGACGGTTACGGCAAGCTCCGCGCCATGTTCTTCGGCAATGAGATGCAACATGAGATCCGCTGCGGCCGTTCCACCAGAGGCGGTGACGAGCTTTTCATGGGCAACGAAAACCGAACGGACAAGGCGGACATCAGGAAAAGACTCCTCCATGACATCATGGAAACCCCAGTGGATGGCGGCTTCCATCCCGTCGAGCATTCCGGCGCAGGCCAGAATGTAGGCCCCCGAACAGATCGCACCGATTTTGGTGCCGAGCGCACGTTCGCGGCGGAGGTAGCTTAGCAAGGCGGGGCTCGCGTGGTTCTGCACATGGATGCCCGAAATAAGGTAGAGGCGCTCGCCACG
>RFUP01000822.1 GCA_009922885.1 Paracoccaceae bacterium | reverse complement strand
ATCGGCGCGGGCACGATCGAATTCCTTTACGAAAACGGCGAGTTTTATTTCATCGAAATGAACACCCGCTTGCAGGTCGAACACCCCGTCACCGAAGGCATCTTTGGACAGGACCTCGTGCGCGAACAAATCCGTGTCGCGGCAGGTTTGCCCATGTCCTTTACCCAAGAGGATCTGGTGATCAACGGCCACGCGATCGAGGTTCGGATCAACGCTGAAAAGCTCCCCAGCTTTTCCCCCTGCCCCGGCCGTATTTCGCAATACCACGCCCCCGGTGGTCTGGGGGTGCGGATGGATTCGGCGCTCTATGACGGCTATCGGATCCCGCCCTATTACGACAGCTTGATCGGCAAGCTGATCGTGCATGGCCGCGACCGCCCCGAGGCCTTGGCGCGGCTGAGCCGGGCCTTGGGCGAGTTGATCATCGACGGGATCGACACCACCGTGCCGCTGTTCGAGGCGTTGCTTGCCACGCCCGAGGTGCAATCGGGCGATTACACCATCCATTGGCTCGAGGCTTGGCTTGCCGAAAACCTCGGTTGATCGGCACCGCCCGGGTCATCCGATTGATCCGGAACAGATTCCCCTGCTGCCCGGCGGCGGCGAGATGGTCGGCATGGGGCCGGGGCAGCCCTTGGTGCGAATTTTACAGTTTCCACAGGACTTTCCCGGCCTGCGCCCTAGCTTTGAGGGCATGGCGCATGACATGCTCAGCCCGGTTCGCCCGGCGCTGTCACCCGAACTGATGATAAGGGCCTACGCGGCGGGGATTTTTCCCATGTCCGACGGGGCAGATCATGCCGGCATCTTCTGGGTCGATCCGCAACGGCGAGGCGTGTTTCCGCTGGACGGGTTCCATGTCTCGCGCTCGTTGCGGCGGCGCTTGGCGCGGGGCGGCTTCGAGGTCACGGTGAACCGCGACTTCCCCGCGGTGCTTGCGGCTTGCGCCGACCGGCCCGAGACCTGGATCAATGCCGATATCAACGCGACCTACCTTGCGCTGCATGCGCAGGGCTTTGCCCATTCCGTCGAGGTCTGGATGGATGG
>RFUP01000821.1 GCA_009922885.1 Paracoccaceae bacterium | reverse complement strand
TCGGAAATCGGCATGAAAGCCGAGCCGATGATGCCAAAGGCGTGTTCAATGCCATGCATCTGCAAGACTTTTACAAAGGCTTCTTCCGTGGTCATTTTCATGCTGGATGTCTCCGTCATTCGGGCATGGGGATTCGGGGCGCCAAAGCCCCTGATGTTTGCTGGTGCCAACCTAAAGGGTGGGGGGAATGGTAATAGGGCCAGTTACCGATCTGCCTTAGGGCCAGTTTGGCCAAGGGCGCGCGCAATGATGGCAATGCCTTCGGTGATACGCTCGGAGGGAATAGAGGAATACGCGAGGCGATAGAAATTTTGCGGTGGTGTCTCGCCGTGGAAAAACGAACTGCCCGGTTCAATCAGCACCCCTTGGGCGCGCAGTTGCTGGGCCAATTGGCTGGTATCCACCCCATCTGGCGCACGCATCCAAAAAGACGACCCACCATGCGCACCGCTGCCGGCAATTTCTAGGCCATAGTGGTGGATCGCGGTTTCCATCACCTGCCGGCGCTGGGCATAAACGCGCGCGGTTTTACGGATCAACGCATCGTAATGGCCCAGCGACAGGAAATAGGCGGCGGTGCGCTGAATATGGCCCGGCGGGTGGCGCAAAACGCTGGCACGCAGGGCGCGCGCCTCGCGGATAAAGGGGGCAGAGCCCACTAAATAACCCAGACGCAACCCCGGAAACAGCGATTTTGAAAAACTGCCCACGTAGATAACGCGCCCATCTTGATCCAGCGATTTCAGCGCGCGCGGCAATTGGATGCGCTGATTGTCGAGGACGATTACGAATTCGAAATGTCGTTTTTGACGCCGCCATCTCCAGCCTTGAAATCATTGGATGAAGATGGCCGTGTTATTTACGTTGGGTCCTTCTCCAAATCGCTTTTTCCTGGGCTACGGCTTGGATATTTGGTCGGATCTGCGGCTTTTATCCGCGAAGCGCGGGCGCTGCGTGCCAGCGTTCTGCGCCACCCCCCGGGTCATATTCAAAGAACCGCAGCCTATTTTCTGCGCCTTGGCCATTATGATGCGCTGATCAAACGCAT
>RFUP01000083.1 GCA_009922885.1 Paracoccaceae bacterium | reverse complement strand
AGGAAAGGGCGGCTGAGTTTTCGAGCCGTGTTCTGGCCACGACCGAAGAGGTGTGGACGCAGGTATTCAGCCAGCAGGTGGGGCGCGCTTATGAGCCTCCGGTGATGGTGCCGTACTCAGGACTTACGCAATCGCCCTGCGGCGGCGCGAGTGGCGCGACGGGGCCGTTTTACTGCCCAGCGGACGAGAAAGCCTATCTCGACACGGATTTCTTCGCGACGCTTTCGCAGCAGCTTGGCGCGCGGGGCGATTTCGCGGCGGCCTATGTGATCGCGCATGAGGTGGCCCATCACGTGCAGAACGAGTTGGGCATCCTGCCGCAAGTGAACCAGCGCCGTCAGGCTGTGGGGGAAGCGGACGCGAATGCGCTGACGGTGCGGCTGGAGTTGCAGGCGGATTGCCTTTCGGGCGTTTGGGCGCGGGCCGTGGGCGGGCTTCTGGAGCCGGGTGATCTGGAGGAAGCGCTGAACGCGGCCAAGATGATCGGGGACGATCACTTGCAGAAACGCGCGGGTCGGGTGCCGCAGCCGCATACGTTTACGCATGGGACAAGCGAACAGCGTGCACGTTGGTTCAGAAACGGGTATGAGACTGGGAACATCCGGTCGTGCGATACGTTCGGAGCCAAGAAGCTATGAGGGCAAATGACCGGGATCGTCATACATGCGGTGCAAGTGGGAGAGGGCATCCTTGCCATTTCCCCGCTGCCCGGACGGGACGGCGATTATGGCCAAGACCTTGAGCATATCCGCGAATGGGCGCCTGCCTTTGTGGTGACACTGGTGACGCGGGCCGAGCTTGTGGAAGCGGGTGCGGAGCATTTGGGCACGCATTTGCAAGAGCGCGGCGCACGGTGGGTGCATCTACCGATCGAGGATTACGGCGTTCCCGATGCCCGACTGCAAAAGGAATGGCTGGAGGCGTCAAAGCTCTTGCGCACCGCATTGCGGGGCGGCGGGCGTGTTTTGGTGCATTGTAAGGGCGGATGCGGGCGATCCGGGATGATGGCGCTGCGGCTGATGATCGAGGCGGGCGAAGCGCCGGAAGAGGCATTGGCGCGGCTCAGGGCGGTGCGGCCTTGCGCGGTGGAGACCCAGGCACAGATGGATTGGGCGGTTTCCGCCAATATTCCGCTCTTCCGCCACAGCGAGTGAACGCGGTTAGCGGCGCGGCGGTTTCCGCAAACTGCGGGTGATACGGCGCGCTTCGGCGCGGGTTTTGCCCATAGTCATGGCGTTGAGCGCATCTTCGGCCTTGAGTTTTTTCCAGCGCGCAACGCGGCCCTCATCGGCTTCGCCTGCGGCTATGGCGGCTTGAACGGCGCACCCCGGTTCGGCCTCGTGGGCGCAATCGCGGAAGCGGCAGGATTCGGAGAGTTCGGCCAGATCGGCGAAGACAAGGTCGATGCCTTGGGCCACGTCATGGAGGCCCAATTCACGCATCCCCGGCATGTCCATCACCCAGCCGCCGGCCTTGAGGGGCAAAAGGGCGCGCGAGGTGGTGGTGTGGCGGCCTTTCTGGTCGCCTTCGCGCACGCCGCCTGTGGCCTGTTCGGCTTCGGAAAGCGCGTTGATGAGGGTGGATTTCCCGACACCGGAGGAGCCGACGAACGCCACGGTGCGCCCTTCACCCAGCCATGGGGTGAAGGCTTGGGCGGCGTCGGGGGCTTTGGCGTTTACGGTGAGGACCGCATCGAGGCTCGCTGAAAGCGCTTTGGCGCGGGTGGCGTAGCTTTCGGCGGAGGTTTCCGTGGCGAGGTCGGGCTTCGTGAGGACGATCACGGGGGCCACATCGGCCTCCAAGGCGAGTGCCAGATAGCGTTCGAGGCGGGCTTCGTTGAAATCCTCGTTGCAGGAGGTGGTGATGAAAAGCGTGTCGATGTTGGCGGCGAGGTGTTGGGTCTTGATCTCGACGCCTGCGGCGCGGCGGCTGAGGAGGCTTGTGCGCGGCAGAATCGCGGCAACGCGGCCCATTTCGGGATCAACGGCCACCCAATCGCCCACCGTGACTTCCCCTGCCCCCATTTCGGGCGGAAAGCCAATGCTGCGCTCGCCGTCAGCGCCGAGGCCCGTGGCTTCCTTGCGGCGCACGGAGGCGAGGCGATAGGGGAAAAGGCCCTCACCGATGGCTTCGGCTTGTTCATCGGACATGCCAAGGGCCTTCGCCCATGCGGGAAGGTCAGCCATTGGAAACCATGGAGGGCGTGAGGTGAGAGGCTGGACAACGACCCAAGCGGGGCTCGTTACGGCTGCTTCCTTCCGGACCTGACCGGGTTGGCGAGGCGCTCGCCCGCGCCAACCTCTCAAGCGCCCATATAGGCGAGCAGGACAGAGCTTGCAAGGCCAAGGGCGAGGGTTGGGGACGGATGGCGGAAGAGGGCTGCATGGGGGGATATAAGCCTTGCGGGGGCGCAATGTCGATCCGTTTCGGCGGGTGGGGTGATTGCAATTCCCGCGTTCACACCGCTCTATAGCGCCAAAGGAAAGGGAGCGCGATGAAACTGGCAGAGACAGTGACCTTTGGCGGATCGGGGCTGGACCGCGCGGGCGAATTGCGGAGCGATCCGGCGGCCTTGGCAGCGGTGTTGGCAGACGAGAGCACGCGGGCCGTGGTGTTCTGGCGCGGCAAACCCTTGGTGTGCGGGCGGGCCGATGGCGGGGCCGATCTGGTGCGCTTGCCGATGGATCATGCGGTGACACGCGAGGCGCGGGATGCTCCGATCCTCTTGGGCCGCGAAGACAGCGGCGCTGTGGCGGCGTTCGATGTGTCTGGCTGGGAGCCGGAAAGCTTGGAGGGCGCGGACCTTGGCGCGTTTATCGACAGGAGCGAGCAGCACCACCCTGCCCTGCCGGAAGACCATGTGTTCGCGGAACTCCGTGGGCTGATGTCGCGCATTTCGCCGCGCGATGCAGAGCTTTGTGCGATGGCCCGCGCGGTGCAGACGTGGCATTCCACGCATGGGTTCTGTGCGCGCTGTGGCGCGAAGAGCGAGATCGTGAACGGCGGATGGCAGCGCGATTGCCCGGCCTGCGGCGCGCATCATTTCCCGCGCACCGACCCCGTGGTGATCATGGCAGTGTTCCGCGGGAATTCGGTGTTGTTGGGCCGCTCGCCGGGATGGCCGAAGGGGATGTATTCGCTTTTGGCGGGCTTCATCGATCCGGGCGAATCCATCGAAGCGGCGGTGCGGCGCGAGGTTCAGGAAGAAGCGGGGGTTGTGGTGGGGCCGGTGAGTTACCTCGCCAGCCAGCCTTGGCCTTTCCCCGCGTCTTTGATGCTGGGCTGCAAGGCGGAGGCGCTTTCGGGCGAGATCACGATTGATCCAAAAGAGCTGGAAGACGCGCTCTGGGTAACGCGGGAAGAATTGGCGGCGGTATTCCGCGCGGAACACCCCGTGATTTCAGCGCCACGCAAAGGATCAATCGCGCATTTCATCATGTCCAACTGGCTTGCAGATCGGCTAGATTGAGGCGACTAAGGATATAGCCCCCCTCACGGACGGATCGAACCATGCAGTTTAACAGCAAAGAAGACATCGAAGCCCCGATCGAGCGCGTGTTCGCTGCAGTTACGGATTTCGAGAGCTTCGAGCGGGCGGCTTTGCGGCGTGGCGCGGAAGTGCACCGGACCGACAATCTGAAGACACTCGGGGTGGGCTGCACGTGGGATGCGCGCTTCGAGATGCGGGGGCGGCGGCGCGATGTGGGGATCGCGGTTTCGGAATTTGATCCGCCGAACGGCTATAAAATTGCGTTCAAGGCCCAAGGGCTGGAAGGTGCGATGGTCATCGAACTGGTGGCGCTCAGCAAGAACCGCACCCGGTTGGCGATTTCGATGGAGCTTCAGCCGAAGACGCTTTCGGCACGGTTGCTGGTGCAATCGCTGAAACTGGCAAAAACGAACCTGACCAAACGCTTCCAGCTTCGCGTGGCCGATTTCGCGCGCGATATGGAAGACAGGCTGCGCGGCACCGCCTGAACGGTGCCGCACGGCGCTTAGTAGCGATCCGCCGAGGCCGGATAGACACCCAGAATGCTGTGTTCATGGGTGAAGTAATCGAGTTCTTCGAGCGCGAGTTGCACGTTCGGATCCTCGGGGTGGCCTTCGATATCGGCGTAGAATTGCGTGGCGGTGAAGGAACCGCCCACCATGTAGCTTTCCAGCTTGGTCATGTTGACGCTGTTGGTCGCGAAACCGCCCATCGCCTTGTAGAGCGCGGCGGGGATGTTGCGGACCTGGAAGATGAAGGTGGTCATCATGCGATCCGAGCGGCGGCTGTGATCTTCGGTCGGCGACATCAGGAGGAAGCGCGTGGTGTTATGCGCGTTGTCCTCGATATTCTGCGCCAACACATCAAGCCCATGGATGCGTGCGGCAATCTCGGAAGCGAGGACGCCTTCGCCTGCCGTACGGTTCTGGGCAAGCTCTTCGGCGGCACCTGCGCTATCGGCGGCGGCTTCGCTTTCGATACCGTGGGTTTTCAGGAAGGTCTTGGCTTGCGGGATCAGCACGAGGTGGGCGCGGACCTTCTTGATGTCGGAAAGCTTCGATCCGGGCAGGCCCATGAGCGCGATGCGGACGCGGACGAAGACCTCGTCGATGATATGCAGACCGCTCTCTGGAAGGAGACGGTGGATATCCGCGACACGGCCATAGGTCGAGTTTTCCACGGGCAACATGGCCAGATCAGCGCGGCCTTCGCGCACGGCATCGATCACTTCTTCGAAGGTGGCACAGGGCAAAGGCTCCATGTCCGGACGGGCAAGAGCGCAGGCTTCGTGGCTATAAGCCCCCAAAGCGCCTTGAAAAGCGATGCGATTGGTCATTTTTTTCCCTCGTGGAGTTGCCATCGGGCGATTGGTCGCGGTAACTACACCTTGCCCGCGCGGAGGGGAAGCGATAGATAGCCGCGCGACGCATACCGAAGGGACGGGCGAACAATGTTTGACACGATGACTTCCACCAAGATTGTTGGCGCAGTTTGCGGCTCGCTGCTGGTGTTGCTTCTGGCCAAATGGGGGGCCGAGACGCTCTATCACGTCGGCGCAGAAGGCCACGGTGAAGAGCATGCTCAGGCCTACACGATTGATACCGGCGCGGACGACAGCCATGGCGGCGCAGAAGCCGAGACCGTGGACATCGCGGCTGTTCTGGCAGCAGGCGACGCAGGCAAGGGCGAGAAGGTGTTCTCGAAGTGCTCCGCTTGCCACAAGCTTGAAAGCGGCGCGAACGCAACCGGCCCGTATCTGTTCGGCGTTGTGAACCGCCCTGTCGGCACCGCATCCGGTTACTCGGGCTACTCCGGCGCACTTTCCGCTGTCGCAGAAACCTGGACCCCGGAAAACCTGTACGCCTTCCTCGAAAACCCGAAGGGCTATGCACCCGGCAACAAGATGTCCTTCGCGGGCCTCAAAAAGTCGGAAGATCGCGCGAACCTGATCGCCTACCTCGGCACGATCAACTAATCGACGGAAATTGCCTTCAAAGGCCGCCCCGCAACAGCGTGGGCGGCCTTTTTCTTTGGGATCAACAGCTTTTCACGTAATCGCGTCTTGAATATGGGCGGGGTGGTTGCCTAGCCTATATTTCACGAGAAGGCCCGTAACGGCCCCGCTATGGAGGATGAGCCCGATGTTTGCGTTCCGGATGACGACCCTTGGACTGGTAGCGGCTTTCGCACTTTCCTTGAGCGGGGGCGTGGGCCATGCCGAGGAAAAGATCATCCGCGCACACGGCATCTCGACCTTCGGCGATCTGAAATACCCCGAGGGCTTCGCGCATTTCGACTACGTGAACGACGCCCTACATCTTGAAAGGAAACGCGGCCGCGCTTTCGACGGTGTTTTTCGACAGCTTGATGACGGGCACGCTTGATGAACCGGACGCGCTTTACGGTTTGGTGGCGGAAACCATCGAATATCCCGAAAGCCGGGAATGGGTGATTTTCAACATGCGCCCGGAAGCGATGTTCTCGGATGGCACGCCAGTAACGGCGGATGACGTGGTGTTTTCCTTCGAAGTGCTGCGCGACAAGGGCGCGCCGACCTACAAGGTGCTGTTCAAGGATTTCGCCACTGTGGAGGCGCTGGATTCGCATCGCGTGAAATTCACCTTCAAGAAAGACGGTGCGCTCAGAGAATTGCCGATGACGGCGGCGGGCCTGCCGATTTTCTCGAAAACCTATTACGCCACGCGCGATTTCGCAGAGTCGACGCTGGAGCCGCCAGTTGGGTCGGGGGCATATCTGCTCGAAACCGCCGATCCGGGGCGGAGCGTGACTTACAAGCGGCGCGACGATTACTGGGCGAAGGATCTGAACGTGAATGTGGGGTCGAACAATTTCGATCGCCTGAGCGTGACCTATTACGCCGATTACACGACAGCCTTCGAAGGCTTCAAAGCAGGCACCTATATGTTCCGAGAGGAATATCTTTCGGCACTTTGGGGCACGGCCTATGATTTTCCGGCGATCCAGAAAGGCTGGGTGAAGCAGGAAACGCTGCCTGATGGGCGGCCTGCTGGCACGCAGGGCTGGTTCTACAACCTGCGCCGCCCGATTTTCGCGGATGCGCGGGTGCGCCAAGCGATCGGGATGGCGTTTAACTTCGAATGGTCGAACGAGAGCCTCTTCTACGGGCTATATACCCGCACCGACAGCTTCTGGGAAAACTCGCCGATGCAGGCCGAGGGGATGCCATCGGAGGCTGAGCTGGCGCTTTTGGAGCCTTTGAAAGCGCATCTGCCGCCGGAAGTGTTCACGGAAGCGGCTTTTGTGCCGGAAGTGGCCGATCCGAAGAACGCGTCTGATCGCAAGTCGCTGCGCCGCGCGGGCAAGCTTCTGGAAGAGGCGGGATGGGCCGTGGGCTCTGACGGGCTGCGCCGGAATGCGAAGGGCGAGGTGCTGCGGATCGAGTTTCTGAACGATAGCCCCTCTTTCGAGCGGATCGTGAATCCCTATGTGGAGAACCTGAAGCGTTTGGGCGTGGATGTGGTGGCGACGCGGGTAGACCCGGCAGAAGCCGAGGAGCGCGAGAAGAAATTCGATTTCGACATCACCACGCGCCGCTATGCGATGAGCTTTACGCCCGGCATCGAATTGCGCGGGATCTTCGGATCGGAAGCGGCCGATGCGGAAGGGTCGAGCAATATCATGGGGGTGAAGAACCCTGCCGTGGATGCGCTGATCAAGGTGATCGAGGACGCCAAGACCCGCGAGGATCTCGATGTGGCGGTGAAAGCCTTGGACCGTGTGCTGCGCGCGATGCATATCTGGGTGCCGCAATGGTACAAGCCTTCTCATAACATCGCGTATTTTGACATGTACGAGCGCCCCTATACCGACAATGCGCCGATGAACGGGATGGGCGAAGCCTCGATTTGGTGGTTTAACCCGGAGAAAGAGGCGGCCTTGAAGGCTGCGGGCGCGATCCGGTAAGACCAATCCATGGGTGCATATATTCTTCGACGGCTGGCCTTGGTGATCCCGACACTGATCGGGATCATGATGGTCAATTTCGTGCTCACGCAATTCGTGCCGGGCGGGCCGATCGAACAGATCATCGCGCAGGTGCAGGGCCAGGGCGATGCGTTCCAAGGCATTGCGGGCGGTGGTGACGCGGGCACGCAGGCGGCGGGGGCCACGAATGACACAGGCTATGCCGGGGCGCGCGGGCTGCCGCCCGAGTTCATCGCGCAGTTGGAGAAGGAATTCGGCTTCGACAAGCCGCCCTTGGAACGTTTCCTGACGATGCTCTGGAATTACGCGCGGCTGGATTTCGGCGAGAGCTATTTCCGCTCGATTTCGGTGGTTGATCTGGTGCTGGAGAAGATGCCGGTTTCAATCACACTCGGGCTATGGTCGACCTTGATCGCCTATATGATCTCGATCCCTCTGGGGATTTCCAAAGCCGTGCGGGATGGCACGTCGTTTGATACATGGACAAGTGCCTTGGTGATCGTGGCCTATGCGATCCCCGGCTTCCTTTTTGGCGTGCTTCTGATCGTGCTATTCGCAGGCGGCTCCTATTGGCAGATTTTTCCGCTGGGCGGCCTGACCTCGAAACAGGAAATCTGGGTGACGCTGACATGGTATCAGAAGATCGCGGATTATTTCTGGCACATCGCGCTGCCGGTGATTGCTTCGACCATTTCGGCTTTCGCAACGCTTACTCTCCTGACGAAGAACAGCTTCCTCGACGAGATCAAGAAGCACTATGTAATGACCGCGCGGGCCAAGGGGCTGACGGAGAAGCGGGTGCTTTATGGCCATGTATTCCGCAATGCGATGCTGATCGTGATCGCGGGCTTTCCGGCGGTATTCATCGGCGTATTCTTCGGCGGCTCGCTCATTATCGAAACGATTTTCTCGCTCGACGGATTGGG
>RFUP01000820.1 GCA_009922885.1 Paracoccaceae bacterium | reverse complement strand
GGAGGCCTCGGGGCTCTTGGGCGCAGGTTCGCTTTTTGACTCGCGCTATCGCTTGGATTTGCGGGACGGCGTGACGCTGGATGGGGCAAAAGCGCAGGCGGAGGCGGTGCTGGACGGCTCGGGTATGCGCTGGAAAGACGCGCGGAACGGCGCGCCGGGGATTGCGCGGTTTGTCGAGCGGTTGGGGATGTTCCTTTTGCTGGTTGGGCTTTCGGGATTGGCGGTGGGCGGCATCGGGATTTCGGCGGCGACGCATGCGTTTGTCGCGTCGCGCGCGGCCACGATTGCCACCTTGCGGACCTTCGGGGCGGAGCGGCGGGTGCTGGTGCAGACCTATGCGCTGGTGGTGGGCGCGATGGCTTCGCTGGGCATCGTGATCGGCTTGGCGCTGGGGGCTTTGGCGCCGTTGGTGCTGGGCCCGATTGTGGAGATGTACCTGCCGGTTCCGGCGGTGTTTCAGGTCTATGCAGCACCTTTGCTGCAGGCGGCAGCCTTCGGCGTGCTGGCGACAGCCGCGTTTACGGTGCTGCCCTTGGCGCGGATCGAAACCATTGGCCCGGCTAGCCTTTTTCGGGATGCAATGGCGAGAGCGGCTTGGCCGCGTGGCGGGTATCTTCTGGCTTTACTGATGCTGACGGGTGCGCTTCTGGGGCTGGCGGCGCTCTTCTCCGGGTCGTGGAAACTGACGCTTGGCGTGGCCTTCGGGCTGTTGGCAGCGATGGGGATGCTGGCGGTGGCGGCCTTCGGGCTGAACTGGATGGCGCGGTTCGGGCGGCGGTTGGTGCGGGGAAAGCCGGGGGTGCGCTGGGCCTTGGCGAGCCTTTCGGGGCCGAAGAACGGGGCGGCTTCCACGGTGATGTCCTTGGGGTTGGGGCTGACGGTGCTGGCGGCCATCGGCCAGATCGAAGGCAATTTGCGCGCGGCGATCCGGACGGAATTGCCAGAGGTCGCGCCGAGTTATTTCCTTGTGGATATTCAGAAAACTCAAGTGGAGGCGCTGTTGGAGCGGCTGCAGTCCGACCCCGGAATCTTGCGGGTGGAGCATGCGC
>RFUP01000819.1 GCA_009922885.1 Paracoccaceae bacterium | reverse complement strand
CCTCCTCCTCCTGCCGGTCTTGCTTCTTGCAATGTCCTTCGCGCCCGTCACGGCCTCGGCGGAAGATGCGCCCGCCGCTGATCGCAGTGCCACCGGGGGGGCGCAAACCCTCGAAGATATTCTCGCGCGGCAGAACAAGCTGAAAGTCGACGACAGCTTCCGCAGCGACAACCTCGGCAATCCTGATGCTGCGAAAAGCATCTCCGATCAACTCGGCACGCTGGGCGGTGTATCGGATTCCGACATGTGGCGCTCCATCCGCTACGACAAAGCGAATGTGAACGCCTCTTCACGCAGCCCCGCCGCGACTACCCTGATGCAGGATGGCGGCATGAAGTGGCTTGAGTTCCGCGCAGGCCCGCTGCGCACCTATGGCGGATGGCTACTGCTCGGAATGGTCGGTCTCTTGGCCGTGTTCTACCTGCTCCGCGGCCGCATCATGATCGACGGCGAGAAGACGGGAATGACCATTACCCGCTTCTCCGCCCTTGAGCGCTTCGGCCACTGGATGCTGGCGGGCTCCTTTATCGTCCTTGGCCTGACTGGTCTTATGCTCCTTTTCGGTCGCATCGCCATTATTCCCTTGCTTGGCCACGAAGCCTTCGCGCCGATGATGATCGCGGGCAAATGGGCACATAACAACCTCGCTTGGCCGTTCATGCTCGGCCTCGTGCTCGTCACGGTCTTCTGGATTGCGCACAACATCCCCAACAAACACGACTTGAAATGGATCGCAGTGGGGGGCGGGCTATTCTCGAAAGGCGTCCACCCGCCAGCGAAAAAGTTCAATGCGGGTCAGAAGCTGATCTTCTGGTCGGTGGTGCTTCTGGGGGTGTCGATCTCGGTTTCCGGCCTCTCGCTGCTGTTCCCATTCCAGTTCCACCTCTTCGGCCCCACGTTCGCCAAGCTCAATGCGCTGGGCATTCCGCAAGCCATCGGCCTCGGTGAATTGAGCACCGATCTCAGCACCTATGCTGAGATGCAGCTCTCGCAACTTTGGCATGGCATCATCGCCTTCGTTTTCATGGCCATCATCATCGCCCACATCT
>RFUP01000818.1 GCA_009922885.1 Paracoccaceae bacterium | reverse complement strand
CGGCGCGCGCCACATCAGCGCCGAGGGATGGGACGGCATTCATGCTGCTGCGTTCCGCAATGCCTGCATCAGCGCTTGCCGTGCTGCTGGTTTTGTGATGACGCGAGCAAAGCTGTGCATCTTCATCGAGCCTGATGGGTTCGACGCTGATGATCTGACGCCACTGGTGCGGATCTACGGCGAGCCTCAGAACGTGATCAGCCCATGCCGCAATGCTTCGGGTGTGATCGATCTTCGCCCGCGCCCGACGTACTTCCCGTGGAGTGCGCAGCTTCGGGTGAGGTTTGATGCGGGCATCATGAGTGAGACGGATGTTGCCAACCTGCTGGCCCGCGCTGGGATGCAGGTCGGCATCGGTGAAGGGCGGCCGGACTCAAAGGAATCGAACGGGATTGGGAACGGACTGTTTGAGCTGGTCTGATGATTCCAACTGACACGGCATTACATGGAATCGCAGGCTTGGCAGGGCGTGGCGCGGCAAGGCGTGGCGCGGTCCGGCACCGCAGGCATGGCACGGCATGGCACGGCACGGCATGGCACGGCACGGCGGGGCAAGGCACCGCAGGCGAGGTGAGGCGAGGCCCTGCAAGGCGGGGCCCTGCGAGGCGGGGCACCGCAAGCAAGGCGTGGCCTGGCCCGGTTTGGCTAGGCCAGGCTGGGCACCGCAGGCAGGGCGCGGCCCGGCCGGGTTTGGCCAGGCTTGGAACCGCAGGCGAGTCGTGGCTGGGCCGGGAACGGCGCGGCTTGGTTCCGCAGGCGAGGCAGGGCTTGTCCCGGCTAGCCGAGGCATGCCGTCGCAACAATCGGGGCAGGCAACTGCCCCATTTCTCCACCGTTTGATTCACTCACTGAACCATGGCTGTGTATTGCTTTCGCCAGAATCCTGGCATTGAGATCGGGAGTCTCACGCCGCAGATTGTCGGCGAAACACTGGCCGACATTGAGGAGCGCCATGGCGTGATCGATCCGCATACGGTTGTGGATGAATCGCGCCCCAAAAATGCGCCGCTGCACCCTGTCTTTGAATGGCGGGATGACGTGGCGGCTGA
>RFUP01000817.1 GCA_009922885.1 Paracoccaceae bacterium | reverse complement strand
CCGCCGCACGCAGCTGCGCCATCAGTTTGCTGGCCCAGTTGAAAGCGGCCTGTGGCGGCAATCTGGATCGGTTGCAGCGGGTGGTAAAGCTGGTGGGCTTTGTGAATTCGACCCCGGATTTCACCGAACAGCCAAAGGTTATCAACGGCGCCTCGGATTTCATGGTTGCGGCCTTGGGCGATGCGGGGCGGCATGCGCGCTCGGCCGTGTCTGCCGCGTCGCTGCCCTTGGGCGTGGCGGTGGAAATCGAGGCGATATTCGAGATCGCATGATGTTGCCCCCCGCGTTTTTGGGCGCCCCGATCGCCCACCGCGCCCTGCACGACCGTGCGCTTGGGCGCATTGAAAACTCACTCTCTGCCATTCAGGCTGCGGTGCAGGCGGGCTATGGCATCGAGATAGATTTGCAGCTTAGCGCCGATGGCCAGCCCATGGTATTTCACGACTATGTGCTGAACCGCCTGACAGCCGAAACCGGCATGATAAACCAGCGCCGCGCGGCTGAATTGCAAAACATCGCGCTGACAGATGGCCGGGGCGATTGCATTCCCACCTTCGCCCAAGTGCTGGCTTGCGTCGCAGGCCAAGTGCCCTTGCTGGTGGAACTAAAAGACCAAGACGGCAACCTTGGCCCCGCTGTGGGGTGGTTAGAACAGGCCACGGCCGGTGCGCTGCAAGGCTACCGTGGCGATGTGGCGGTGATGTCATTCAACCCCAATTCGGTGCGGGTGTTTGGTGGCATGGCCCCGCATATACCCCGGGGGTTGACCACCTGCGCCTTTGATCCTGTTGATTGGGCGCCGGTGTCGAAACAGCGGCTAAGGCGGCTGGCTGATATCCCCGATTATCAGGCCTCTGGTGCGTCGTTCATCAGCCACGAGGCTGCGGATCTGCGCAATCCGCGTGTGGGGCAATTGCAGGCCCAGGGCGCGGCGATATTGTGCTGGACAATCCGCAGCCCCGCGGCCGAGGCCGAGGCCCGAAAGATCGCGCAAAATATCACCTTCGAAGGCTATTGCGCCGAAATCCCCGCTTGAACACAACCGGGGCC
>RFUP01000816.1 GCA_009922885.1 Paracoccaceae bacterium | reverse complement strand
TGCTTATTGGTCTGGGCTTCGGCATCGTCTCATGGCTCCTCTCGCGCCCGATGATCGAACGCCAGTCGCGCGGCCTCGAAAACCGCAACAAGTCGCTGAAAGTGCTCTTCGGCCTGCCGCTCGTCATCTCTGCAGCCCTCCTCTCCTTCGCCCACGGTGCCAATGACGTGGCCAACGCCGTCGGCCCCTTGGCCGCCATCGTGCACGCCTCCGAGTTCGGCGACGTGCAGGCGAAAGTGGAAATCCCCCGCTGGGTGATGATCATCGGTGCCTTCGGCATCTCCTTCGGCCTCTTCCTCTTCGGCCCGAAACTGATCCGCATGGTCGGCAGCCAGATCACCAAGCTGAACCCGATGCGCGCCTATTGCGTGGCGCTTTCCGCCGCCATCACCGTGATCGTCGCCTCGTGGTTGGGCCTTCCGGTTTCCTCTACCCATATCGCGGTGGGCGCGGTCTTCGGCGTCGGCTTCTTCCGCGAATGGCACGCCGAACGCCGCAAACGCCTCAACCTTTCCGGCCAGAAACCCGTGAAAGAAGTCGCCCCCGAGGAACGCAGCCGCCGCAAACTGGTGCGCCGCTCGCATTTCATGACCATCGTCGCAGCCTGGATCATCACCGTTCCCGCCGCCGCCGCGATGTCGGCCGTGATCTTCCTGATCCTGAACCGCCTCGCAGGCTAACCCGATACGCTCCGGTGGCCCGTTCGTCGGGCCACCAAGGCTACCCCGCCCGCATCCACTCGGCCACCTCGCCCGCGCGCAAGGATGTCGCCAGTTCCGGCGTCAATGTGGCAAACACCACCTCCAACACCGTCTCGGGATCGATCACGCGGCCATCCGCGCCTGTTAGGTCAAAGCCGAACACCGCATCCTTCACCATCGCCATCCGGAACCCCAGATCGAACCCCGACCGCACGGTCGAGGACACGCAGTGGTTCACACTCGCCCCCACCACAACCAGCCGCGAAATCCCGCAGGCCCTGAGCCACTCCGCCAATTCGGTCGAGGCAAAGGCCCCCGACGTGGATTTCACGAACACCGCCTCCCCCGG
>RFUP01000815.1 GCA_009922885.1 Paracoccaceae bacterium | reverse complement strand
CCGCCACGCTTGAAATCCGCCCGACCGACCCGAATAGAACCGCCACCGCCAAGGCCGCCAAAGCCACATAGCGCAAAGCGAACGGATCTTGCCGCGACAGCCGCAGATCCGGCTCCACCGCCTTGGCGTCGGCCACCCGCGCCGCCATCCGCGCCTGATGTGCGCGCCACACCGCAACCGAAGCCGCATCTCCAGCCCCGATCGCCTGATCGTCGAGCAATGCCGTAATCGGCCGCCCCGGCATCGTCGCATCAAGCCGCTCCAGCGCCTCGCCCCGCGAAGGCCAGCGCAAGTGCCTGAAACCCCAAACCGACGCCAAAACCAGCCCAAGCGCCCAAACCACGCCCGCGGCCCAAACCACTTCCACGGCCAGAAGATCGTGCATTCCCAGCATCAAAGCGGCCAGACCCGCGATGAGAACAGACCACAAAGGCCAGAATGCACGTGAAAGCGCCTCGGCCCGCAGGCCCCAAAGCGTCAGCCGCAACGGCCAAACCAGCTTCTTCAGCACGTCAGTCTGAGGCGTGCTCATGCGCTCTCCCGAAAGGGCGACGTCTGAAAGGCGAAGCGCCTCGCGTCACAACCATTCCGGGATGGTATCGCGCTTTATCATTTCGTCAAAGGTCGGCCGTGCCCGAATGACGGCGAATTGATGCCGATCCACCAGCACCTCTGGAATGAGCGGGCGCGTATTGTATTCCGAGGCCATTACCGCCCCGTAAGCCCCCGCTGAGCGGAACGCCACCAGATCGTCCGCCTTGATCGGCGGCAAATCGCGCCCCTTGGCGAAAGTATCGCCCGACTCGCAAACCGGCCCCACCACATCCATCGGGCGCTCTTCGGTGCCCGGCGCGGCTTCCACCACGGGAATGATGTCATGATGCGCGTCATACATTGCAGGGCGCACCAGATCGTTCATCGCCGCGTCAAGAATGAGGAACTTCCGCCCCTCGCCCTCTTTCACATAGATCGTCTTGGAAACAAGAATGCCTGCGTTCCCCGCAATCAACCGCCCCGGCTCGATTTCCACCTCGCAGCCCAGATGCCCCA
>RFUP01000814.1 GCA_009922885.1 Paracoccaceae bacterium | reverse complement strand
TCTCGGCGGTGCTTGTCGCTGTGCCGCCTGATCCTTGGCTTTGGCGATCTCCACTCCAAGCCGAGTGCCCTCAAGCTCCTGCCTGTTGGCCTCCTGCGCCTTGTGCTTCTCAATCTCAGCACCCAACCGTGCTGCCTCAAGCTGCTGACGCCCAGAAATCTCCGCCTCCTGCAGACGCAACGCATCTTCCTTGGCCGCTGCGTCGAGCAAGTCTTTCTGCTGCTTGCGCTCCAACTCGGCCTGCTGAAGCTGCGCGTCCATCTGTGCTTTCATCTGTTTGGTCTGAGCCTCCATCTGTTTGATCTGGAGGTCCATCTGCTGCATCTGCACGAGCGGGTCCTGCATCTGCTGCATCGCCTGCTGCATCTGCATCTCGGCCTGATCCTTCTGCAGGAGTCTCGCTGCTGCCGCTGCGCTGATCTGGGCCAACTGGACCTCGATCTCCGGTGGCAGGTCGTACTCGTCGTTGTCGTCTTGCGGGAGCGGTGGGAGACTCGCCCCCAACTGCTTCTCGATCTCGCGGCGGTATTGGAACGCCACGTGCTCCATGATGTGCGCCTGCAGAGTTGATGTGATCTGCTGCGCCATCGGATTCTGCCCAATCATTTGGGCAATCTTTGGATCTTGTCCGAGTGCCATATGGACTTGGATATGCGCTTCGTGATCCTGATAGATAAACGCCTTGAGCGGCTTGCCCGTTATGGCATTCATGTTCTCCGTCACTGGATCGCAAGGCTTCTGATCATCCTCCATCGGGACAATCTTGTCGGCGTTCTTGACCCCGAGCACCTCGATCATCTGTCTATGCAGATACGGGAGGTTGTATAGCTGCGGAGCGGACTGCGCCAACTGCATCACGGCTTGGTACTGCACGACCTTCTGCGACATCGTGGCCGCATTCGGATCACTGACCGGGATGACATCGACATTGTC
Source organism: Paracoccaceae bacterium (assembly GCA_009922885.1). GTDB lineage: Bacteria > Pseudomonadota > Alphaproteobacteria > Rhodobacterales > Rhodobacteraceae > UBA9554. Next base: position 117 of record RFUP01000814.1, on the reverse strand, counting down.
GTAGTCCGATTTCTTTGCACTCGCCTTGCCAACTTCCGGCTCGTACGAATACTCATCTGGCGTGTTGTCACGGATGATCTCAGCGAGGAGCTTGAACTCCTGCTTCATCGCGTAGTA
>RFUP01000813.1 GCA_009922885.1 Paracoccaceae bacterium | reverse complement strand
AAGAGCGAAGCCGCACCAGCAAAAGGCAGAGGTGACGGGACCGGGATTAGTAGCAGTCGGCTGGTTCACGACGGCAGATAATAAACCAGCAGCAGGCCGCCGAGCAGCACGAGCAGCATCAGAAATGCATCGGGCTCGATCAGTGGTAGCCGCCGCTCGGCATGATAGAGTTGGCCGAGGATGGCAATCGCGGAGAGCACCAAGAGCTTATTGCGTTCCCAATAGAAGTCTTGGGTTTCGGTTTCTACCCGGACGACAAGCGCATCGTGAACGGAGTCGTGGACTTCCAGAAGGAGAACACGCAGATTTTCCGTCATCTCGCGGTGCGCGCTATGGAAATTTCGGTTGGCGCTGTCGCCATCTCCACTCATCTCGGATTTGATGATTTGCTCGGCCATCGAGTAGGCCGCAGCACTTTGCAGTTCGAACTCATCGAGTTTCTCAATGGTTTCGGGTGAGGCCGTTTCACGGATCTTCTCGATCAGACCGTTCACATTGGCTTCGAGCATTTCGAGACGTTCGAGAAGGTCAGGGATGTGATTGGCCGGAGCATTCGGCAGACCGATCAGGATCTCAGCGACTTTGGTGCGGACTTCGAGGCTGGAAGCAACGAGGCTCTCGATCAGCAGAAGTTCGGGAATGTCGTGTTCCACTAGCAGTTCGTAGTCGCTGTTTCGCGTGTTCAATTCTCTGATGGATGACCAGATTGTGAAGGCGAAGAGCGCGAAGACGAGGGTGAATGTCGCGCCGAGTTTGGCTTTGATGCTCAGGTTCATGACACTGGTCCGAAGTTAGGCAACGGCAGCGCGTTGCGCCATCGCGGTGAAGATTGCGGAAAGATTGGGGAGAAGAACGAAGGTTTCGTCTGTGTGGCGGAAGAGGCCGCGCACGAATTCGGGGGGCCAGCCGCTGGTGGCGGGCAGCTTGTCGATTGCGCTGACGGGGATCGTGGCGACCTCGTGCACGATATCGGCGTTGATCGCGACTGTGGCCGGTTCGCCTTCGATCAGCACTTCGAGCACGAGGATGCGCTGCGCATCGGCATTGAGC
>RFUP01000812.1 GCA_009922885.1 Paracoccaceae bacterium | reverse complement strand
AGGCTCTCGATCAATGCCGCCGTCAGCGCGTCCTGCGCCAGAATGCACTCGAAACCGCCAAGCAGCGCCGCCGCCGTTTTCGGCCAATTCTGCCATTGCGCGGCAGTCTTTTCCGAGACGCGCGCATTGATCAGAAGCATGGGAATACCGGCTGCCTTGGTCTCGCGCATCATCCGCGGCCATAGCTCGCTTTCGGTCCAGACGGCCACATCGGGCTTCCAATGGTCTAGAAACGCCCGCACCGCTCCGGGAGTGTCATAGGGTACGAACTGATGCGCGGCGCGTTCGGGCAGGGCGGCTTCCAACATCCGCGCAGAGGTTACCGTGCCTGTGGTAATCACCACCTCCGCCTCGGGCCTCGCATTCAGAACCGCGCCAATCAGCCCCAACACCGAAAGCGACTCGCCCACGCTCGCCGCATGGAACCACACTAAAGGCCCGGTGCCGCGCGGTTTGCTCGCCACACCCCACCGCTCGCCCGCGCGCGCGCCATCTTCCTTGCCGGCAGCAATCCGCTTCCGCTGCGCAGCCCGCCAGATCGGGCTCGCAATATGGGAAATCCCCAGATAGGCCATCAAGAGAGGGGGCATCATAAGCCGGTGTCCTTTTATATGGCCGCAATCGTAGTAGATGCCCCGTGGCTAGGAAAAGGAGTTTGCGCCGTCAAGCCCACACCCGCTTGACCCGCTCCCCGCGCAAGGGAATAACCCACCTAACGCGAGTGCTTGCGTGCCAACCAAAAGGATACTTCCGTGAACCCTATCCCCTACGCCCGCCAAGTCATCACGGAAGACGACATCAAAGCCGTCACGGCAGTGCTACAATCCGATTTTCTCACCCAAGGCCCTGCGGTGCCCGCCTTCGAGGCTGCGCTGTGCAAAGCATCCGGCGCGGCCCATGCGGTTGCGGTAAACTCGGCCACCTCCGCGCTGCATATCGCCTATATGGCGCTCGATATCGGCCCCGGCGATATCGTCTGGACAGTTCCGAACACTTTCGTCGCCACCGCGAATGCCGCGCTCTATTGCGGGGCATCTGTCGACTTCGTCGA
>RFUP01000811.1 GCA_009922885.1 Paracoccaceae bacterium | reverse complement strand
GGCTGGTAAATGGACAAGAAGGCCCGGTTTATGGAGGCGGTCGCCCAGAAGGTCGGCAAGCGCACCCCGATGATGAAGCGCAAGGGCGGCCCGTCCGTTCTCATCGCCATTGGCGCCCCGAAGCCCGGCCCGATGATGGGCAAGGACAAGGGCGAGGAGATGGACGGCGAGGAAAAGATGAGCAAGGCCGACAAGATTGCCGCGCTCCAGGAGAAGATTGCGTCCTTGAAGGCCGAGCTGGCCCTCCTCGAAGACGAGGATGAGGAGATGGACGACGAGTCCGAAATGGAGAAGGACGAGCAGGAGTACGAGGACGAGGACGAGGACTAATGCCGCGCCGTCCAAGCATCCGAGATATGCTGGTTCCGGCTGATACCACGGAACTCAGCAAGCGGGCGCAGAAAAGCCGTGAGATGGTCAATACGCTAGAGAATCCGCGCTCGATGGAGTATTTTAAGCAGCAGGGCGCAACGGAAGAGGACTTGCAGAAAATCCGCGAATCAATTCCAGGACGCCGTGCCCTTGCGATTGCACAGTCTGATTCGCTGGATGCGATGCGTCGGCAGATGCGCGAAGCATCGACGGAACGAGCCAAGTCGCGGTACGGCGGAGAGGCGATTGACCGTGCAACGAAGGCCGGGTACAACATTGTGGCCGAAACGCCAACGGCGGCCGGAAATGACACAACGTATACTTGGCGTGGACCGGCAGGGTCAACGTATTCAGCAAATCGCGGCGGAACCGAGATGCAGCGGTTTGGTGAACAGTTGAGACTTGCAGACGAAATGCCGCCAGATGAAGAGTCGATGCGGCAGATGGATTTTGAGAAGCAACGTGTGCAGCGGATGCTCAATCCCAATGCGGGTCGCGGACTAACGCAGCAGGCATATGCTGACAGCATGTCGGCATTGAAGGCACGACGGGCAACGCGGAGGCCGTAATGGCGAAATCGCCAGCCTGGCAACGCGCCGAAGGGAAGAACCCTGAGGGTGGGTTGAACGAGAAGGGACGGGCCAGCTTGCGCGCCGAAGGGCGAGACATCAAGCGGCCC
>RFUP01000082.1 GCA_009922885.1 Paracoccaceae bacterium | reverse complement strand
CATTGGTATAGAGCCGCCCGCAGGGAGCGCCATATGTCTGACTCACTGCAAAAACAGGCCGTGGAACACGCGAGGGGTAAGAACGCGATGAATGCGGAAAATTTCTTGCCGGACAATTACCGTCCTGCTGAAGACGAACCATTTATGAACGAGCGCCAGCTTGAATATTTTCGGCGCAAACTGATTGCCTGGAAGAACGATCTTCTTGAAGACAGCCGTGACACTATCGAGGGCTTGCAGGACAGCACCCGTAACATCCCCGATGTGACGGACCGCGCCAGCGAAGAAACCGACCGCGCGCTTGAGCTGCGCACCCGCGACCGCCAGCGCAAGCTTGTTTCCAAGATCGATGCGGCGCTGCGCCGGATCGAGAACGGTGAATACGGCTATTGCGAAATGACCGGCGAACCGATCAGCCTGAAGCGCCTCGATGCCCGTCCGATCGCGACGATGACGCTCGAAGCACAGGAAAAGCACGAGCGCCGCGAGAAGGTTCACCGCGACGACTGACCACAGTCGATGCGGGCCAAGATCAGAACGCCGGGGCTTCCGCCCCGGCGTTTTTCGTTGCACCAATGACCTATGTCGATGATCGGTAAAAATGTCGTGGTCCTCGGGGCCGGAATTGCGGGGCTCGCCGTTTCGCGGGCCTTGGCGATGCAAGGTGCAACGGTCAGCGTGCTCGAACGGGCCCCTGAAATCCGCGAAGTGGGGGCCGGGCTGCAAATCAGCCAGAATGGCTTCCGTGTGATCGAGGCTATGGGTCTCTCGGAGGCGCTACTCGCACGGGCGACGCAATCGCAAGCGGTGGCGCTCCTGAACTACAAGAGCGGCGAAGTGCTCCGAATGGATCTGCGCCGCCGTCGCGAACGCGCGCATCTCTTCGTGCATCGCGCCGATCTGATCGAAGTATTGGCCGAAGGCGCGCGAGAGGTCGGCGTGATGCTGCGCCTCGGCACCGAGGTTGTGGCGGTCTATCCGGGCGAGGGCGGCTATCACCTCACGCTTGCGTCCGGCGAAGTACTTGCGCCCGATCTTCTGGTCGGGGCGGATGGCGTGCGCTCGCTTCTCCGGCCCGCGCTGAACGGTGAGGACACGCCGTTTTTCACCGGGCAAGTCGCGTGGCGCGCCACGTTGCCCAATCCGGGGCAGGGGCCGGAGGCCCGCGTGTGGATGGGGCCGGGCCGGCATATGGTGACCTATCCTCTGCGCGACGGTGCGCTTCTCAATGTGGTGGCGGTGCAGGAACGCCGCGACTGGACCAAGGAAGGCTGGTCGATCCCCGATGATCCCGGCAACCTCCGCAAGGCCTTCGCGGATTTCGGTGGCATGGCGCGAAGCATATTGCAAGGCGTTGAAAACGTGCATCTTTGGGGGCTATTCCTCCATCCGGTTGCGAAAAACTGGGGGCAGGGGAATGCAGCACTCTTGGGCGATGCAGCCCACCCGACGCTGCCATTCCTCGCCCAAGGCGCGAATTTGGCATTGGAAGACGCATGGGTTCTCGCCCGCCATCTCGGCACGATGGAGCAAACAGATGCCCTTCAGGCCTATCAGGCCATCCGTCGCCCGCGCGCCGAAAAGGTGATCGCGGCCGCGAATGGCAATGCGTGGAAATTCCACCTGCGCCAACCGCTCATCCGCGGCGTTGCGCATCAGCTATTGCGCTTGGGCAATGCGGTGGCACCCTCGCATATGCTGGGCCAGTTCGATTGGGTCTATGACCACGACGTCACAGCTTGACGCCTCAGAGATCGAGATCGACCCAGACAGGCACGTGATCTGAAGGCTTGTCGCCACCGCGCACGGCGCGTTCGATGCTGCAATCCTTCAACAGATCGGCGGCCTGCGGGCTCAGAAGGAAGTGGTCGATGCGGATGCCGTCATCGCGGTTCCATGCGCCCGCCTGATAATCCCAGAACGAATAATGCCCCGGCCCCTGCACACGGGCGCGGAAGGCTTCCGTCAAGCCGAGGTTCAATAGCCTGCGGAAGGCGGCGCGGCTTTCTGGGCGGAAAAGGGCATCCTCGCGCCATGCATCCGGGCGCTTGGCATCTTCGGCCTGCGGGATGATGTTATAGTCACCCGCCATCAGGAAGGGCATCTCTTCGGCCAGAAGCACTTCGGCCCGCGCGCGCAAGCGCTCCATCCACGCGAGCTTATAGGCATATTTCCCCCCGGCAACCGGCGCACCGGAGGCGTCAAGCTCCACCGGATTGCCGTTCGGCAGGTAGAGGCCGCAGAGGCGGAGCGCGGTTTTGCCCACCACAGTCGCCTCGATATAGCGCGCCTGCACGTCCTCCTCGTCGCCGGGAAGGCCGCGCATCACGTCTTCGAGCGGGTATTTCGACAGGATCGCCACCCCGTTGAAGCTTTTCTGCCCGTGGGTTTCCAGATGGTAGCCAAGGTCTTCGATCAACGCACGGGGGAAGGAGGCATCCTCGGATTTGATCTCCTGCAGGATCGCCACGTCGGGATCCGCATTTTGAAGCCAAGAGACCAGCGTCTCCGCGCGGGCTTTGACCCCGTTGATGTTGAACGTTGCAATCCGCATCTCTGGCTCCCTCTTGATGCTTCTCTATCGCCCCAAGGGGGGCCGGAAGGCAAGTCCGGGGGTGTGATTCGCACGCCCTGAGGGGTGTTGCGCGCTCTGAGGCCGGGAAATCGCAAAAATACATACGCAACCTAGAGGAGAAAACTATTCATCATTTATAAGGGTTTGGGCTGGTATTGGTGAGTAGGACATCCGGAATACACGCACAGAGAGAGTAATATTTGTTGAATTGCGCGCATAACGTGTAATTGTTGGCTTACTGACAACCTGCATCTGGGAGATCACAAATGACTGCTCTTCGGAAAATTTCTGCCGCTTCCGTCGCAACCACCGTCACTGACCTTCACGAGGGTCTTGGCCTGGAAATGTTCTGCTCGGGCCTCGCCCCCACAACATCGAGCCTCATTGCAGGCGATCTGACTGGTTCGTTCTGTTCTGGTCTCGCCCTGACCACCTCCAGCCTCGTTACCGGTGATGAAGTCGGTGCATTCTGCTCGGGCCTCGCACCGACCGCGTCCAGCATCGATGCGGGCGATGTGACAGGCTCCTTCTGCTCAGGTCTCGCCCCGCGTGCAGCCTCTGCGGCGCTTCAGGGCGAGGAAGTCGGCGCGTTCTGCTCCGGTCTCTGATTCGGGAAGAACGGGCCTGAAGGCTTTGGTATCAAGGGGTAATTCCATGACAAACATCCTCAGCTTTCAGGCCCGCTCGCCTCGGCAAAACGAAGCGCAACGCTTCGCGGCCCTCACTCAAACCTTCGCATCCGAACGCCGCTCGCTTGAGGATGTGTTCTGGATGAAAGAGGTGGCCGAGCTGCTGAATATCCTTGAATGCACGGGCCATGCCTTGAGTGCCGAGGCGCTGGCCCCGCTTGAGGCCTTCTATGAAAGCCTCGAAAACCGCATGGGGTTTTTCCCGCAATACTACCGTTTTCTTCTGTCGATCGCCGCCGATCTGGAGGCTCTGGGCCTGCCTGGAACCAAAGCGGCGATGCTCACGGAATGGGCGGTTCGGCAGGGCTTGCCGGAGGCGGAAATCTCCGATCTCCAACGCGCCGAAGCCCGCCGCTTGGTCCGTCGTTCGGGGCAAACTGCTTCCGATCCGGGGCTGAATGACCGCCTGCGCGCCTTTACCGCCCGCAGTGCCACCTTCGCGCTGCCGAACAAGAAGGCCGCCTACGAGTTGACCCATACGGTTTTCTACCTTTCCGAGTATGGCCGGGTTGCGCCCGATCTGCCGCCAGAGGCGGTCACGAGCCTGCAATTCGCCGGAACCCTCGCCTATCTCGACCAGAACGCCGATCTTCTGGCCGAATGCTGCATCGCTCTGCGCCACGCAGGCCAAGTGCCGCCCGCGATCTGGGAAGAGTGGATCCGCGAAGAGCTACGCCTCTACACCCTTACCGCTGAGGCGGGCGCGTCCTTGGCCGATGAGTACCACGAGTACTTCGTGTGCAACTGGGCACTTGCGACGGCAGGCGATAGCCTTTTCGCCCAACCGATCCCAGAGGACCGCGTGAGCTTCCGCGCTGCTACGGGCCGCGTGCCGGTGCTGCGGGAAATGTCGCAACAGCTTTTCGCCATCGAAGGAGCGCGGGCGGCAGATTGGAGCAAGATGCGCGGGCGTCTGACCGCCTCGCTCTCGGATGCTTCGCAAGAGGTTCTGGCTACAGCTGAAGCCGCCTTGCCGGGGTTTGAGGCGTTTTTCGAGGGCTTCGCCCGTGCGTCACAGCCGGGGATGGCCGTTTAGATCGAGAAGGACGTGCCGCAGCCGCAAGACGCGGTGGCATTCGGGTTCTCGATCACAAAGCGCGCCCCAATGATTTCATCCGCGAAGTCGATGGTTGCACCCGCGAGGAAGGGCAGGGAAACGGTATCGACCACCACGGTCTCGCCCGCGCCCGTCAGCACCAGATCTTCCGATCCCGGCATTTCATCAAGGCGGATGTCATATTGGAAGCCCGAGCATCCACCGCCCTCAACGGCCACACGAAGGACCTTTCCGGAGGCAGCCGCGCCGATTTCGGCAAGGCGTTCAAAGGCGCGTGAAGTGACTTTTGGCGGGATTTGCATGGCGTTTCCGGTGTTTCCCTTATCTCCTGACGCCAATATAAGTGCAGGAAAACAAGGCGACAAGGGACCGAACCATGATGGCACGCTATGCCTGCAATCCGGCAGACAGCCGGGGGCGGCTCTTTCCCGAGGAAGAAAGCCATTTTCGCTCCTGCTTCCAGCGCGACCGCGACCGCATCATCCATGCTTCCGCCTTCCGCCGCCTGAAGCACAAGACGCAAGTTTTCATCGAACACGAGGGCGACTATTTCCGCACGCGCCTGACGCATTCCATCGAAGTGGCGCAAGTGGCGCGCACCATTGCGGGCACTTTGGGCCTCAACGTGGAACTGACCGAAGCCGTCGCGCTGGCGCATGACTTGGGCCACCCGCCGTTCGGGCACACCGGTGAAGATGCCTTGGCCGATCTCATGGCCCCCTATGGCGGCTTCGATCACAACGCCCAAGCGATCCGCATCGTCACCGATCTCGAACGCCATTACGCCGAGTGGGATGGGTTGAACCTCACATGGGAAACCCTTGAAGGTATTGCAAAACATAATGGTCCGGTCACAGGCGACATCCCTTGGGCGCTTGCCGCCTATAACGCTCGCCATGACCTTGAATTGCACACCCATGCCAGCGCCGAAGCGCAGGTGGCCGCGCTCTCGGATGACATCGCCTATAATAACCACGACCTGCATGACGGATTGCGGGCCGAACTTTTCTCCACCGATGAAATCGCCGAAATGCCGATCCTTGGCGATTGTTTCGCCGAGGTGGATCGCAAATATAAAGGCCTGAATTACTACCGCCGCCGCCATGAAGCGCTGCGCCGTTTCTTCGGCGTTTTGGTCGAGGATGTGATTGCCGTGAGCAAAGCGCAGCTGGCCGAGCTTGATCCGCAGTCCGCCTCTGAGGTGCGCGGGGCAGGGCGGATGGTGGTGCAATTCTCGCCCGCGCTCTGGACCGATCTGAAAGTGATCCGCGCGTTCCTCTTTCACCGCATGTATCGCGCGCCTGCCGTGGTCGAGATGCGCAAATACGTCACGGGGAGCGTTCGCGCACTCTTTCCGCTCTACATGGCGGACCCCTCGCTCCTCCCGAAGCAATGGCGGAAGGATGTGGCGGACGTGACGAGCGAAATTCAGCTTGCGCGGATCGTTTGCGATTACATTTCGGGCATGACCGACCGCTTTGCTCTACAAGAATACGTGCGCCTCTGCGGTGCCGACCCGAGCCTTCGTCCGCCGGGCGTTTAACAAGGAGACTTTTACCATGGCTATCGATGTTGCCGCCGGGGCTCTCAGCCCTGTGACTGCGCTTGCGCTTGTGGGCGCAGTGGGCGTAGGCGCACAACTCGCCGCGTGGCGCCTCAATTTGCCCGCCATCGTGCTCATGCTGATCGCGGGCGTTCTGCTTGGGCCTGTCTTCGGCGTGTTCGATCCGGATCGCGATATCGGCGCGCTCAAAGGCCCGATGATTTCGATTGCCGTGGCGATTATTCTCTTTGAGGGCGGCCTCACGCTCAATTTCCACACCCTGAACGATGCGGCGAAGGGCGTGAAACGCCTTGTGGTGATCGGCGCGCCATTGGGCTGGCTCACCTCGGCACTGGCACTCCATTACGGCGCAGGGCTTGGCTGGGAAGCTTCGGCGGTTTTCGGTGGCATCATGATCGTCACGGGCCCCACTGTGATCGCACCACTCCTGCGCTCCGCCCGCCTCTCGCGGCGTCCGGCGGCGCTTCTGCAATGGGAAGCCATCGTTAACGACCCCATTGGCGCATTGGCGGCGGTGTTGGCGTTTGAAGTGGTGGCGGTCTTGAATGCCGGCGTCACGGCGGGTCAAGCGGTGGTGGATCTCAGCTTGGGCATCGCGTTTGCCACGGCCATCGGCATCGCTGCCGGATGGCTCATCGTGCGCGCTTTCCGGCGGGGCTGGGTGCCGGAATACATGAAAGTGCCCGTGCTCTTCGTCTCGGTGCTGGCGGCCTTCGCCGCTTCTGATGCGCTCTTGCATGAAAGCGGTCTGTTGGCCGTAACGATCATGGGCGTCTGGATCGCCAATGCCGATCTGCCGAGCTACGAAGAACTCCGCCGCTTCAAGGAACACGCCACGGTGCTTCTCGTGTCGGGCGTGTTCATCCTCTTGGCCGCTGGCCTCGATTTCTCCGAACTCGCGCGGCTTGACTGGCGCGCGGTGGCCTTCGTGCTGGCCGTGGTGCTGATCGCGCGCCCTCTGACGGTGCTTGCCTCCCTGATCGGCACGGCACTTCCGCTGAAAGAACGCGCCTTCATCGCGTTCACAGGCCCGCGCGGTGTGGTTCTGGTGGCGGTTGCGGGCCTCTTCGGGGATCGCCTCGCGGAAATCGGCGTGGCTGACGGCGCGCTCGTCGGCCCCTTGGCGTTCGTGCTGGTGGCCACAACCGTGGTTTTCCACGGCTTCACCCTTCGCCCCATCGCCAAGGCTTTGGGCCTCACTGGCGCGGCACAGCCGGGCATTCTTCTCGTTGGCGGCAACCGCTTCACCACGGCCTTTGCCGAGGCGCTCCGCAAGATGAAAGTGCCGGTGCTTCTGACCGACCCGAACTGGTCGCATCTGCGCGCGGCCCGCGCCGCGGGCTTGCCAACGTTCCCCGGCGATATCCTCTCGGAAGCGGCCGAGAACCATCTGGAATTGCTGGATTTCGGCGTGATCGTCGCCGCTACTGATAACGATGCCTACAATACCCTCGTCGCGACCGACCTTTCACCGGAATTTGGGCGGGAGCATGTTTATCAAGTGGCCCGCGAGAAGGAAGCCTCGTCGCGTCACGCGCTGCCTTCCACGCTGGGCGGCAAGGCCTTTGGCCGTGGGATGACCCTCCGCGAGCTGGAAGCGCGTGTCGCGCAGGGATGGGAATTCCGCGTCACGCGCCTCACCGAGGAATACACGCTGGAAAACTGGCGCACCGATCAAAGCGAAGCGGTTCTGATGCTGGTGATCCAAACCAGTGGGAAATTCCGCCTTCCCTTCAAGGGCGACAATGTCAAAGGCGGGGATGGGGTTCGCTTGATGTCGCTCTCCCCGATTGAGGAACAAGAGGCCGCGGCCTCCTGATCTTCATTCCGCTGCTATTGCGTAGGCCGCTCTGCGAACCCGTGGCGCGGCCTCGCCTTCGATCAACACGGATTTCCCAATCGCCAGCAGGGCAGGCGGCTCCAATCCGGCGGCGCGGATATCGGCATCCAGTGTGCCGAGCGTGGTTTCCAACACCCGTTGCGTATCCGTGGAGGCAGCCATCACCACCGCCACAGGCTCATCGGCGCTGCGGCCTCCGGCAATGAGCGCGTCCGAGATCGCCTGTGCGTGTTTCATGCCCATATAGACCACGATCGTGCCCGAAACCTTCGCCAAGGCCTGCCAATCCACCGATGCCGAAAGCCCGCCATCCGCGTCATGGCCCGTGACGAAAGTGACGGCCTGATTGGTGCCGCGCTCGGTCAGGGGGATGCCCGCATAGGCAAGGCCACCGATCCCGGCGCTGATACCGGGGATGATCCGCACCGGAACGCCATGCTGCACGAGCGTCTGCGCCTCTTCGCCGCCGCGCCCGAAAACAAACGGGTCGCCCCCCTTGAGCCGCAAGACGCGCTTGCCTGCCCGCGCCAGATCGACAAGCCGAAGCGAAATGTCGCGTTGGATGGAGGATGGCTTGCCGCCGCGTTTGCCCGCATAGATCTTTTCGGCCCTAGGCGCCCACTCAAGGATCCGCTCGTCCACAAGTGCGTCGTAGATCACCACCTCTGCCTGCCGCAGCGCATTGAGGGCGTGCAGGGTCAATAGCCCCGGATCACCGGGGCCCGCGCCACAAAG
>RFUP01000810.1 GCA_009922885.1 Paracoccaceae bacterium | reverse complement strand
AACTCAAACCGAATGGGGACTTGTAGCGGCATCGCCGTCGGTACCCCATCCACCGTACCCGGGGTGAATCGCCATTTCTGAACTGCTTCTTGTGCTGCAGCATCCAGTCGCTCGAAGCCAGATGAAACGACGACAGCTGCGGTCGTGACGGCTCCGCTGGCAGCGATATTGATGCGCAACACAACGGTACCCGCCTCACCTGCCCGGCGGCTGGCACGCGGATAAATCGGTGGCTGCTGGCTGGATGCAATCAGCGACGGCTCTACGCGAACCACAGATGCCGGCGCCTCCGGCTCCTGGGCGACCGGTTTCGACACCACTGGTGAAGGCGGGCTTGTTAAAGCGCGGCCAGTTGTTGCAGGCGCATCCACAGGCTCTGCGCGCGCGGCAAGCGGTGACAGCGGCGCCTGAGTTGCCGACGGTGCTGGAGTTGCTGATGTTGCGGGTGTCGAAGGAGGGGATGTCATCAGGGTAGGCCCTACCGCCACCGCTTCCTCGACAGGCGTCGGCTCGTTTGCCCTCGCCCCGGTCGGGGGCGGCGTAGGCGCACGCGCAATGGCGGGCTCAGCCGGGAGCGGCTGGCCCGTTTCCGGTGGTGGTGGAGAAGGCGGCGACGGTCGTGCTCGCGCCGGTGCCGGTGCCGGTACCGGTACTGAAAGCGCCGCCTCCGCTGAAAGCGCCGCCTCCGGTGCACGCCCCTCACCCAGCCACGTCACATCAACGGGGGCATCTGGTGAAGCGGGTACTGCGGTTTGCAGTTCAAACCAAGTGGGTTGCCACACCACGAATGCCGCAAATCCCGCCACATGCAACACGAATGCGAATCCCAACCAAACACCCAGCCGTCTGGGTTCTAGGCGTTGATCCAATGCGTTACTTGACGTCGCCCCAAACGACAAGGCGGCGTCAATGCCAGTGTCAGAATCAGAGGGCGTAGGCATAGTCAATCGTGACAGGCGCGTGGTCTGAGAACCGCTCGGCCTTGTAAACCGCGCACTGGCGCGCTAACGAGGCGAAGGCCGGCGTGGCTAAGTGGTAATCCAAGCGCCAC
>RFUP01000809.1 GCA_009922885.1 Paracoccaceae bacterium | reverse complement strand
ATTTACACCAAATGCATGATGGCGGCATGATCGCGACGGTCAAAATCATAAGCTATGCGGTGCCACAGGCGGCGTTGGATCAGGTCTGTGATATCCTGCGCGACAGCGTGCGAATGGTCGCGCCCGCGTTGAAAACGGCGGGCTTGATCGTGACCGTGACTGACGGCGGCGCGGGCGACAAAGGCGTTGATGCGATCCGTGGACGCTGTGACGCGCTGGGCGTTGAATTGGCCTGTGTTGTCGAAACGCCGCATAGCGTTGACGCAATCGCGGCGGCGATTGCGCAGTTGGACAGCGATTTGATTATGATCCTGACGGGTTCGGCCACATCCGATGTCGATGATACCGCACCCAGTGCGGTGCGTGCCGCAGGGGGCCATGTGGATCGGTTCGGCATTCCCGTCGATCCGGGGAACCTGTTGTTTTACGGATCCTATCAAGGCAGACCTGTGATCGGCCTGCCCGGATGTGCGCGGTCGCCCGCGTTGAACGGCGCCGATTGGGTGTTGTCACGGACCGTGTGCCGGATTGACATCACCGCCGACGATTTCGCGCAGATGTCTGTGGGTGGATTGTTAAAAGAAATCCCAACACGCCCCCATCCCCGTAAGAAACGGCGCGAGGGGTGATGGTGGACATCGGATCATGCGCGGTCGAAGCGCAAGCGAAGACTGCATTGCGCATGATCCAGCCCACACCCGTCCCGCACGGGCGGGGGCTTTGTTCCAAAGCCCTGTTAACCGCCCACGGGCGTTGGCTTAATCGTTTTTATGCATTCCTCGGCCCCTCGATGCGCCAGTTAAGTCGCTGCAACCGCGCGGGCCAAGGCACAGAACCCTTCTAACGGGATTTGTTCGGCGCGGTCGGTGGGTTTTAGACCTGCCGCGATCAGGCGGTCTTCGATATCGGGTGCGACGCCTTTTAACGCGGCACGCAGCATCTTGCGACGTTGATTAAACGCCGCCGCGACGACGCGTTCCAATGTCTTGGCATCCGCATCAAAACGGGGCTTGTCCAACGCGGTGATATGCACAACCGCGCTTGATACCTT
>RFUP01000808.1 GCA_009922885.1 Paracoccaceae bacterium | reverse complement strand
GGCTTTGAGGATGGCGTCTGGAAGAAGGGACATATCGTCGGGGTGGAGCACGACGCAGACATGCGCGACCTCGGGCAAGGACTGGAAGAGGGCGAGGGTGTGATCGATCACCCGTTTGCCAGCTAAGGGCTGCCATTGCTTGGGAATTTCTCCGCCCGCTCGGGTGCCACGGCCAGCGGCTACGATGAGAACAGCAAGAGACATGTGAGGTTCCTCGGGTTTCCGTTTCATTGGATAGGCGGCTGCGGCCCGAAGAGCAATGCAGCGAAAGGCTAGCTATTTGCCTAAATTTTGTGCATTTGCTCATTTGTGATAGCCCTAAAGCCCGTTGATTCATTGAGACTTTGGGTTTTGATCGCTAGCAAATGCGTATTGCACAAGGATTGGGCACGTGATCCGCCTTTCTGAGACCCTCAAGTTTGCGCCTCCCGTTTTTCTCGCCCCAATGGCGGGAATCACGGATTTGCCGTTCCGGTCGCTGGTTCAGCGCTTCGGGGTTGGGCTTGTGGTTTCGGAAATGATTGCGAGTGGTGAGTTTCTGACCAAGCGCCCCGGCACGCGGGAGAAGGCGGAGTTGGGGGCAGAGGTTGAGAATACGGCTGTGCAGATCGCGGGGCGTGAAGCTGACCCTATGGCGGAAGCGGCGCGGATCGTGGCGGACATGGGGGCGCGGATCATCGACATCAACATGGGGTGCCCAGCAAAGAAAGTGACGGGCGGCTATTCCGGTTCGGCGCTACTGAAGGATCTCGATCATGCGCTGCGGCTGATCGAGGCGGTGGTGGCGGCTGTTGACGTGCCGGTGACGTTGAAAACGCGCCTTGGATGGGATGACAGCGCTTTGGTGGCACCGGAATTGGCACGGCGGGCAGAAAATGCAGGCATTCGCATGGTCACGATCCACGGGCGCACGCGTTGCCAGTTTTACAAGGGCGAGGCGGATTGGGCGTCGATCCGAGCGGTCAAAGATGTGGTTTCAATTCCGGTTGTCGCGAATGGAGACATTACGGGGCCTGAGCCCCGTAATGTCTCCATTCGCGACAACCGGAATTG
>RFUP01000807.1 GCA_009922885.1 Paracoccaceae bacterium | reverse complement strand
ATCAACTCGATCAATCCGGCGAAGGATGTGGACGGGTTCCATATTTCCAACGTGGGCCTTCTGGCGACGGGGCAGAAATCCATGGTGCCCTGCACGCCGCTCGGGTGCTTGATGATGCTGCGGGATCATTTCGGTTCGCTCGCGGGCAAGAATGCGGTGGTGATTGGCCGTTCGAACATCGTGGGCAAGCCGATGGCGCAGCTTTTGTTGCGCGATAGCTGCACGGTGACGATCGCGCATTCGCGCACCAAGGATCTGGCGGATGTGGTGCGTCAGGCAGAGATCGTGGTGGCCGCTGTAGGCCGCCCCGAGATGGTGCCGGGCGACTGGATCGCGCCGGGGGCGACGGTGATCGACGTGGGCATCAACCGCATCGAGCGCGACGGCAAAACCGTGCTGGTGGGCGATTGCCATTTCGAGAGCTGCGCCGAGGTGGCGGGCGCGATCACGCCGGTTCCGGGCGGGGTTGGGCCGATGACGATTGCCTGCCTTCTGGCCAATACGCTGACGGCGGCGTGCCGTGCAAACGGCTTGGCAGAGCCGGAAGGCCTGACCGCCTGAGTAGGCTTTGTCAGGGTCGTGTCAGAGGAACTTTCGGAGGGTGCCAACTGTTCCACGCTCGAAACAGCCCCGTAACGCTGCTGCAAACAGCGGCGGCACGGTGGCCGCACGTCATGATTTCAGGAGAGTATCGGCGGCTGCGCGGCGGCTCAGTTCGGCGCAAACGGTGGTCAAACGGACCGCCTCGGCTCTGGGGTTTCGCCCGTCTCGCTCGAGTACTGTTCCGAGCGCCCTTGGCCCGCTCTGAGAGGGGTGCCAGAATGTATACGTTGCGCCATCACGTTGACTTGGAATGATTTTTTATAGTCCGTGACGGAGCTCGGCAAGATGCTTCTGAAGCTGTTACTCATTCTGTTGGCTTAGAAATTCACGCGGCGTCGCGGGTGTAGGATGTGATGATGCCGCCAAGCTGGCGTCTGCGCTGGATCGGGCCGTCTCGGGCTGGTTGGAAATCGACTTGCAAAACGTTGTTCCCGATATCGCGCCCACGATGCGGGC
>RFUP01000806.1 GCA_009922885.1 Paracoccaceae bacterium | reverse complement strand
AAAATAGCCTTCTCTTCGAGTACGTCAGCGTCCGAATACCACATCGTTCCGGTACGCAGCAGCACCACACCTTCGATCGGGCCACCGGGTTTGCCGATGACGCCGCAAATACCATGATCCTGATGCAACGCCGCCCAAATCTCTGCAGCCAGTTTGGCGGGATTGGGATTGAGAAAGCCGTTCTCATCGCAGGCTGCAAGAGCGACTTTCATAATCTCGTCCATGTCTTCGGGGACGGCGACTCTGACTTTGATTTCCTCTGCCATATTTAATCCTTCTTGGGTCCGGGTAGTTTTTTCAACGTATCAATCGTTTCTTTTCGATATCGCTTAATAAATGCATCAAGAACTCTGTGGCCGGTCTCCAGATCACCGTTACCAACCTTGCGAACCTCTTCCGGTGAAAGCACATACTCACCGCCCGCGGCGACGATCGGCACGGCGTCAGTCTCACCGCCTTCTGCCTTACCCGGCAGATCCATGCCGTAGGGCGCGCTGGTAGCCTCGTAGGGGAGGCCGGCACGCTGGCCATATGGCATAGCACCCTGACCGTACGGGCCGCCCTTAACGCCGTATGGCGTGCCCCCAAAGATGCGCTTGATGTTCTTGAACCCGGCCATGGTGTTGCCTTCACCCATGGCTGAAACGATGTCAGCCGGGATGACGTAAGACCCAGATGGGACATGCATCGGCAGGTGATCGGTACGGCCGGCAACGGCGCTGTGGATCGGGCCCGTGTGCAACTTCATGCGGCCGCCCATCTTCGGCATCTTGGGTTTTGGCATATGGAGCCCACCACGAGCCGACTCCCGAGCAGTCTGCAACGCGGCTGCGATCGCCTGCTTCTGCGGGTGACCAGCGTGAACCATCTCGCTGATGTTGCTGCTGATGGTTTCCTGTGATTTTCCTTTTTGCAGCGGCATGGTCGCCTCTTATTGAGTCAAGTCGTAGAACGAAATAGAACCGACGCCGTCGCCTTTTGTCGCACCCGAGATCGTTCGGACGCCTAACGTGTAAATGTCACTGACGCCGGCGATTGTCGCGCCGATCTGCGTGTCCCAGTTATAACCTT
>RFUP01000805.1 GCA_009922885.1 Paracoccaceae bacterium | reverse complement strand
TATTGATCCGAAGGCTGCGGCAGGTGCGCGGGTTTCTGATGTGATGGTGAAAGAGGGCGATGGTTACGTCGCGATCGATCTGGAGAAGGTCTATGGCGTGGTGACGAACGACTACGTCCGGAAGGGCGGCGATGGCTTCAAGATGTTTGGGGCGGAAGGCATGAATGCCTATGACTACGGCCCCGACCTTGCCGATGTGACGGCGGATTATCTGGCGAAGAACGTGCCCTATGCGCCCTTCACCGATGGCCGGATCACCATTAAAGAATAAGCTTTGGAACAGGGGGAAGCGGCGCTCCGGAAGGGGCGCCGTTTTCTATTGGGGTGGTTTGATGGGCGGGGTAAGGTAGGGGCAAAGGAGTGGGCGATGGATCATCCGCTGATTGACCTCATCAACGCGAAGATTGCCGCCGCCGAACGGGACGGCGCTTTCGACAATCTGCCGGGGGCGGGGAAGCCTTTGCCGGAGTGCGACGATCCGGAAAACGCGCTTCTGAACCGATTGGTGCGGGAAGTGCGTGGGGTGCCGGAGTTCGTGACGCTGTCGAAAACCCTTGCCACCTTGCGGGCTGAGGCTTTGGAAGAGGCGGATCGGGACAAGCGGCGGGCGATATTGCGGGAGATTTCCCTGACCGAGGCCAAGCTCGACTTCGCGCGGCGGGCTTGGGTGCGCTGAGATGTGTGGCCGCTTTGCTGTGACCTTGCCTGTGGAGGCGATGGCCAAGCTCTTCGCGGCGCTTCCGGGCAATGATCTGGCAGGGGCCGAGAATTACAACGTGTGCCCGACAACCGAGATTGCGGTGGCGCAATCCGAGGCGGGTGTGCGGCGTTTGCGGCCGATGCGCTGGGGGTTTGTGCCGCATTGGTACAAGACCCCGACCGACGGGCCTTTGCTGATCAATGCGCGCGCCGAGACCATTGCCGAAAAGCCTGCCTTCCGCGCGGCCTGCCGCGAGCGGCGCTGCCTGATCGCGATTGACGGGTTTTACGAGTGGAAGGCGGAAGAGGACGGCAAGCAACCGTTCTACGTGTCGCGCGCGGATGGGGCGCCGATGGTGATGGCGGGGGTCTGGCAGGAT
>RFUP01000804.1 GCA_009922885.1 Paracoccaceae bacterium | reverse complement strand
ACAACATCCGTGGCTACGACGACACCTATGTGCAGAACCCGGCCAAGCATCCGATGGAGGATCTTTCGGCGCTGATCGCGGAGCGCGGGATGAGTGCGGGGCGCATCGGCTTCGAGATGGACAATTACTACTTCACTGCCTCGGCGTTTTTGAGCTTGCAGAAGGGCCTGCCGAAGGCCGCGTTTCAGGATGCGACGGGGCTGGTGAACTGGCAGCGAGCGGTGAAATCGCCGACCGAGATCGACTATATGCGGCGGGGTGCGCGGATCGTCGAGCGGATGCATCAGGTGGTTCTGGAGAAGGCCGAACCGGGGCTGAAGAAGAACGAGTTGATCGCCGATATTTACCATGCCTCTGTGATGGGCGCGGAAGGCCATTGGGGGGATTATCCGGCGATTGTGCCGATGGCACCTTCGGGGGTGGATGCGACGGCACCGCATCTGACGTGGGATGACGCGCCGTTGAAGGAAGGCGAGAGCACGTTTTTCGAGATCGCAGGGGCTTACCGCCGCTATCAGTGCCCGCAGTCGCGCACGCTTTTTCTGGGTAAGCCGCCGCAGAAGTATCTCGATGCGGAGAAGGCTGTTCTTGAGGCTGTTGAGGCGGGGCTGGAGCAGGCCAAGCCGGGGAACCTGTGCGAGGATATCGCCAATGCGTTCAATGCGACTTTGAACAAGCTCGGGTTCCAGAAGGACAGCCGCTGCGGTTATGCGATCGGCATTTCCTATCCGCCGGATTGGGGCGAGCGGACGATGTCTTTCCGGCGGGGGGACAAGAGTGTGTTGAAGCCCGGTATGACCTTCCACTTCATGCCGGCGCTCTGGCTTGATGACGGCGGGTTGGAGATCACGGAGCCTGTGGTGATTACCGAAACCGGAGTGGAGTGCCTGTGCCGCACGCCGCGCCAGTTGTTCGTGAAGGCGTAAGCGATGCGCCGCAATCCGATCAGCGCGAGCGTGGATTTCGAGAAAGACGGGGTGCAGCACGGGCATCTGCGCCTGCCCTATAGCCGCAACGAGAGTGCGTGGGGGTCGGTGATGATCCCGCTCACCGTGGTGAAGCGCGGGGCGGGGCCTGTG
>RFUP01000803.1 GCA_009922885.1 Paracoccaceae bacterium | reverse complement strand
GCGCGCTTCACGAGTTCAAGGATCAATTCGCAGATAGCTTCGGTCGCATAGGTGGGAGGCCGAGAGGCAAGATTACAGAGATAAAGCGTGCGGGAGAGCGTGGGAGAGACGATTGGCCTTGCACGAACATTTCCTCTATCAAGCTGCTCCTGCATGAAAAGCTGTGTGCCGATAACGCAGCCTAGCCCTGCCTCAACCGCGCCTCCGATCGCCTGAACCGAGTTCATCTGGAGAATTGCGCGCGCCTCGATCTTCTTTAGAAGCGTCATGTCATCCATGATCGCGCGGGCCGATACGCCCTGACGCACAAGGATGATCGGCAGTTCTAGCAGTTCGGCAAAGATAATCGGTGCATCTGTGTCACCGATGATTTCGGGACGGCCGACACATACCATGGTTTCCTCGAGCACGGGCTGCACACGCAGGGTCGCATCGACTGGCGGGTTGTATATCAGCGCCATGTCCACGTCCGAAGCCAACAGAAGCGGCAGCGCCGCGCCGGACAGGCTTTCGCTGAGAACAAGCCGCACGGCCGGGTAATCGCGCAGCACCGTCGACAGAAGATCCAGTCCTATGGCCTTTACCCCGGAATAGGACATGCCCACAGCGACCTGTCCGGCGATCCGTCGTTCGGAATTACGAAGATCTGTCTGGGCGGATTCGATGGCCTTGAGGATGGATCTGGCATGTTCGTAGAGCCGCAGGCCCGCGGCTGTCGGCTCCATTCCCCGTGGTTTACGACGAAACAGCGGCGTATCGAGCTGCGCCTCGAGCTGGCTGAGATGATGACTGAGCGCGGAAGCCGCTACGCGCAACTCCTCGGCCGCACGGTTGAGCGAGCCATGTTCGAAGATGGCGGCGAAATAGCGAAGCTGGCGTGTATCTAGCATTCTGGCTTTTAGAACGTTGTGTTGAATACTCTCTAATATCTCTAACCTGATTACTTGGCTATGGTTGATTACCAGGGGAGGAAAGACCATGACAGATCAGTTCCAGCCGCTTGCCGGGATAAGGGTTGTCGAGATGACCCACATGATCATGGGGCCCTCCAGCGGGATGTTTCTTGCCTTTCTCGGGGC
>RFUP01000802.1 GCA_009922885.1 Paracoccaceae bacterium | reverse complement strand
CCTATATCCACGGCATGAACGGCATTGCCGAAGCCGTGCGGCAGCTTCGCGGAACTTCGGTCAACCAACTGGCCGGTATTGATCATATGCTCGTATCTGGCGGTAGCGGGCTCCCGAGCAGCGGTTTGATACTGGGTAAGGATTGAACATGTACATCGCTTTCACCCCCGCGCAGGCAGCGTTGCGCGACGAGATCGCCGCCTACTATGCCAAGCTGATTACCCCTGAGATCCGGCAAGCCTTGCGCACGCACAGCGCGACGCCAATCTATCTCGAGGTCGTCCGGCAGATGGGCAAAGACGGAATGCTCGCGCTTGGCTGGCCAAAGGAGTATGGCGGTCGGGGCCTCGGGCCGGTCGAACAGATGATCTTCGTACGCGAGACGCTTCGCGCCGGTGCCGCGCTACCCTATCTCACACTGAGCACCGTCGGCCCCACGCTGATGGCCTACGGATCGGAGCACCAGAAGGCGAAGTTCCTGCCAGCGATCGCCGAAGGCCGGATGCATTTCTCGATCGGCTACACCGAGCCTTCAGCGGGAACCGATCTTGCCAGTCTCAAGACCCGGGCGGAGTTCCACGGCGATCATTTCATCGTGAACGGCAGCAAGATCTATACGAGCCTTGTCGAAGGAGCCGACTACATCTGGCTCGCGGTTCGAACCGACCGCGAGGCACCCAAGCACAAGGGCATCTCCTTACTGGTCGTAGACGCAAAGGCGCC
The DNA here is from genome assembly GCA_009922885.1 of Paracoccaceae bacterium. Lineage (GTDB taxonomy): Bacteria > Pseudomonadota > Alphaproteobacteria > Rhodobacterales > Rhodobacteraceae > UBA9554. The sequence continues at coordinate 356 of RFUP01000802.1, read as the reverse complement.
GGGGGTTTCGTTCACTCCGATCGAAACAGTTGCGGGCATGCGCACCAATGTCACCTACTATAGCGATGTCCGCGTGCCTGCCGACATGTTGGTGGGAGCACTCAATGAGGGCTGGAGACTAATCACTTCGCAACTCAATTTCGAACGTATCGGGATTGCCGCACGTTGCATACATGGCGAGGAACTTTACCGGCGTGTCCACGAATGGGCACGGGACACCTATCGCGGAGGAAAACCGGTGATCGAATCGCCTGTCGCGCAGCGCTTGTTAGCCCATGTTTACACTCGCCTGGAATTGCTCTGGCTGCTGAATTTTCGACTGGCGGCCAAGTTGGCGAGTTGATCTATTCCCAGAA
>RFUP01000801.1 GCA_009922885.1 Paracoccaceae bacterium | reverse complement strand
CTCGACGTGATCGTCGACGCGCCTGAAGCCCTTGATCCCGCCGCTGTCTTTGCCGCTGTTTTCCAATACCCCGGCACGCATGGCGAGTTGCGCGATTTCACCCCCGAAATTACCGCTCTCCATGAGAAAGGCGCCCTTGGCATCGTCATCGCCGATCCGCTGGCGCTCTGCCTCCTGAAAGAACCGGGCGCGATGGGTGCCGATATCGCCGTGGGCTCCACCCAGCGCTTCGGCGTACCTTTGGGCTACGGTGGCCCGCATGCCGCCTATATGGCCTGCCGCGACGCCTATAAACGCGCGATGCCGGGCCGCCTCGTCGGCGTGTCGATCGACGCCCACGGCAACCGCGCCTACCGCCTCTCGCTGCAAACCCGCGAACAGCATATCCGCCGCGAGAAAGCCACCTCGAACGTTTGCACCGCGCAAGCGCTTCTCGCCGTCATGGCAGGCTTCTATGCCGTCTTCCACGGCCCCGAAGGCCTCAAGGCCATCGCCCAGCGCATCCACCGCAAAACCACCCGCCTCGCGGAAGGGCTGGAAGCGGCAGGCTTTGAGGTGCACCCAAGGGATGGTTTCTTCGACACCATCACCGTCGAAGTTGGCCCGCTGCAAAAGGCGGTTCTGAAATCCGCCATCGACGAGGGCATCAACCTCCGCGCCGTCGGCAAAACCCGCGTCGGCATCACGCTTGATGAAACCGTCCGCCCCGCCACGCTCGAATCCGTCTGGCGCGCCTTCGGCATCGACCGCAAGGCGGGCAACGCCCCGGTGCCCTACTGCCTACCCGACGAACTTGTGCGCCAGTCGAAATATCTCGAACACGATGTTTTCCACATGAACCGCGCCGAGACCGAGATGATGCGCTACATGCGCCGCTTGGCAGACCGCGATCTGGCGCTCGACCGTGCGATGATCCCCTTGGGCTCCTGCACCATGAAACTCAACGCCGCCGCCGAGATGATGCCCCTCTCGTGGCCCGATTACGCCGATATGCACCCCTTCGTGCCCGCCGATCAGGCCGCAGGCTACACCCAGATGATCGACGATCTCTCCGCGAAGCTCTGCCAGGTCACGGGCTA
>RFUP01000081.1 GCA_009922885.1 Paracoccaceae bacterium | reverse complement strand
GCATCGTGGTATGCGGTTTCAAGGTCTTGGGAACGTTTGGAGAAACTCTCGGGCTGCATCATCTGCACACCACCTGAGGGCGCGATGGTAAAGCCGCGTTGAACGGGGGCTGCGAAGGCGGCGACCGAGAAGGCGAAATCGAAGGCTGGGCTTTCGAGCAGCGCACGGCCCTTCACCAAATCGCCCTGATCGAGGAAGGGCGCCGTGGCATAGATGCAGCAGACGAGGTTCGGGGCTGATCCGTTGGCTGCAAGCCACTCAATGGTGTGTCGGATCACCGGAATTGTGCCTGCCGTATCATTCGAAAGATCTGCGGGGCGGCGGAAGGGGGCTTCCGCGCCCCAGCTTTCGGCAACAGATGCGATTTCATCGTCGTCCGTGGACACAATGATCCTGTCGAAAGCCCCGCTCGCTTTGGCGCGTTCGATGGAATGGGCGATCATCGGGATGCCGCAGAAGGGTCGGATATTCTTGCGCGGGATCCGCTTGCTGCCGCCACGGGCGGGAATGATTGCGACATTGGGAGCAGACATGGGACACCTTCCATCGTGATGCGCTGGATTATGCGGGGGCGGAGGGCAAGGGCAAGGGCCTAAACTGTTTCGGCGGCAAGGGCCTGTTGGAGCGGCGGGAAATCCCGTAAGAGGGTGAGAAGTCAGGCAGGGGAAACCGGTGTTTTCATCTCAAGGCAACCTTACGCTCGAAGCGGCACTTTCAGAGGCTTACGGGCTTGGCTATGTGGTTCTCTTCGGGAATGCGCGAAGTGGTATTCGGGCGTTGCTTGAGGTGCTCGGGATGGCCGGAAAGCCTGTGCTGATCCCCTCGAACATGTGTTCAGCGCCTTTGGCGGCTGTTGTTGCGGCTGAGGCGGAGCCTGTGGGTGTGGCGGTTTCGGTTCTGAACGGGCATGTGACAGCGGAACGTTTCAACACTGCTATTCGGACTGCGCCCGCGCCCGGGGTCGTGATGCCCACGCACCTTTACGGCCATCATCAGGACTATACAGAGTTGCGTGCGGATGGGTGGTTCGTGCTGGAGAATGATACGCTCTGTGCGGCGATGGCACTGGGTGGCACGCGCCGCGCCATTGGTGATGCGGTGGCGGTGAGTTTCAATGACGTTAAAACCATTGAGGCCGGGGGTGGGGGTGCCATTCTGACTGATGACGCAGCGCTTGCGGCGGAGTTAGCAGCAGTGGCCGCTAAGTGGGCAGAGGTATCCGCGACCGATCATCAGGTGGAAGAGCACCTAATGTTGGCGCGGCGCCACCTGCGGGCACTCGGGCGAACGCCGCTGAGCGAGGCGCTTTTCGATCTGGATTTCCCGATGACAGCGCGGGCTTTTGCGCCTGCCCAACGGGGGGTAATTGAAGCGGCATTTGCGCGAACGCCTGGCATTATCGAGGCGAAACGGCGCAGGCAGGAGGATTGGCTGCGCGCATTGGAGCCGCTTGCGACGGCCTTTGCGCAGCCACTTGAGCCGCCGACGGTGCCTTGGCGTTTGACGCTTGGTGTGGCCGATACGGAAAGCCGCACCAAGATTGTTAACGCACTGCGCAGCGCTGGAATTGATGCGGGCACGAATTATCCGCCCTTGGGGCGTGAGTTCCCGAGTTACATGCCGGAACAGGAAGACGCGGAAATCTGGGCTGGACGTGTACTCAATCTCTGGCTCACCGAGCGCTACGATCAGACGGAAATCCGGCGGGCGGTGGATGTGATGCGCGCCGCGCTGAACGCTTGAAGGAAGAGCAGATCATGCGAGTTCTCTTGCGGCTGGACGCCGATGGCACTGTAGGGTTCGGGCATGCTGTGCGCTGTTCAGCTCTCATTCAGGCCTTTCCTTCAGATATTGATCTGGTTGTGGCCGGGGATGATCCGCAGGCGATCCGCTCTGTGTTCCCGACGGCCCGGTATCGCTCGGTGAAAGCGGACGGGTTTGAGACGATACTGGCTGCGGAAGCTGCGGATGTCGTGATCGTCGACCTGCCCCATACGACGCCGGATCTATGGGCTTCGGCGCGTGCCTCTGGTGCCATCGTTGTTGCGGTTGATGATGAAGGCGGCGCGATATCTGCAGACTTCGTGATCAACGGCGCTGGGCCTGAAAGCGTGCATCATTACCCTGCGCTTGGCCCCAATGACCGGGCACTCACCGGGCCGGCTTACGCCTTGTTAAGGCCGGCGTTTGCCAAAACGCGATGGGCGCAACCGAATGATCGTTCCTTGTCTATTGTCGTCGGCAGTGGAGTGCGGGCCCGCGATTGGGCGCTGGATTTAGCGCGCGATGGGCTGAAAAGTTTGAATTTGAGCAAGATGAAGATGGTCGTCGGTGGCTTCTTTTCCGCGTATCCCGAATTGAGAGCATTGTGCGATGACGTGGGAATTCAGTTATTTCAGGCCTTGGGGCCTGAAGAACTGGCGCAGTTCTTAGCAAGCTCCCAAGTGGCTTTGATCACGGGTGGCATGGTGATGCCGGAAACATTGGCTGTTGGCGCTCCGGCCGTTGTATTTCCGCAGGTCGAAAATTTAATTCCGGAAACGCGTTGGTTTTCAGAAAGAAATGCCATAATCGATTTGGGTTTTGAGGGCGGGTTCCAGCTTGATTTTGTTTTTTCGGCGCTTGATCGATTGATTTCAGACCAGAGCGCTGCACAAGCGCAATCTCAACGTGGGCGTGCGCTCGTTGACGGAATGGGCGCTCATCGCTGTGCCGCGGCGGTTTTGGCTTCCGTGAAAGCCTAGACGGGCCAAATTTTAGTCACATAATAAAAGCATATTAAATTCGTTGGCTTATGAGGCTTGTGCGGAGGGATCGCCTCTTGCAATTCAATCCTTTTGCCCATTTTGAGATGAAATCACTTTATGTTGTATTCGCCATTGTGTACAACCAATGGCCTACATGGCAGCATAATCGTGTGCTTAAATCAGATTGTAGTGGTCTAATATCTTAAAGGTTTTTTGGAATAAGCATGACGCTGGTATTTATTGCTACCGCCGTTCTCGTCGCTTTTGGCGTTCTTGCACGGTTGAACGTTATCTTTTCCAGAAGAAATACGCGCGAAATTCGCAAGGTGCATGGTTTGTTGAACCGGCAGAAGCGACCGCCACTTTCGATCCTTGAAAAGCGCCACATGATCGAAACGCTTTTTTATGGTTTCTACCGTGAGGCTTATCCCTTCGCTGACCGTTTCGATTCTGACCGCATGCCGCCCGGCCTGCAGGTATGCTACCGGATGGCGGAACTCTTGTACTGGTGGCGGGGACTTGATCGAAGCCTGCCTGGGCTTGTAAAAATGCGTCACCTGCTAAGCCTCTTGCAGGCGGAGGCTGCCGAGATCAGCCCGTTCATTGATCGCCCCGTGCAGGAAATCACACTCGATCACCTAAAGGACGACGAACTGCGCAGCCTTTATTGCCTCTACATGTATGTGTTGTGGGGGGATGCGCTAAACCGTGGGGAAAGCGCGCGGCGGGAACAATGGTTGCTGGACGTCGAGGTGACCGCTCCCTTTATCATTCTCGATCTGTCGATCCGCAAATTTGCCGAAGCCAATGTGCGACGAGCGGTGCCCAATCAGGAGTGGGCCCATTCTACGGTGTCAGTGCAAACTCGGTCTGTTGTCGAGGTGGACAGCTGGATCGAACTCCTGAAAGCAACGGACCCGCCGGATATCTATCTTTGGCATCAGATCGCGACGGCTTTTCAGGACTTGCGGGGGGATTTGCTGGATGCGGTGTTCTGGCTTCTGCGCCAAGCGCCGTGTGATCGTGCTACAGCCCATGATTTTATCGCAGGCTTCGTGTCTTGGGACATTTTGCACCGGGAGATCGCTGTGCGTCGCGGTGAAGAGCGTTTGGCGCTCTGGAGCGAATTTTGCGCGGTGATCGAGCGGTGGAACAACGGGTTCTACCAATTCCATTCGATCCCGTCCGTGCTTGGGCCAGTGGATGGCTATCATGGCATGCAGGCCGCCGATGTCGGGAGGGTTCTGTCGATCATCGAGGTCACGTTCGGGTTGCCAGCCGCCCCTAGACCCGAACTCTTTGATGAGAACTTGCGGCAACCAAAGGATGGCGGCGCCCGGGCGCAACGTTCGAAATATTTCTATGACAGCATAGACGGGCTGCAATTGCGCGGTGACGGGCTAAACCCCGCGCAGTAGCCTTGGGCATGAAAAGAAGCCGCCGCGATCTCGCGGCGGCTTTGCTTTATTCCGCGCTCACACGAACGGCGGCGAACTTGAATTCGGGGATCTTTCCGAAGGGATCAAGTGCCGGATTGGTCAGGATATTCGCCGCGGCTTCGACATAGGCGAAGGGCACGAAGACCATGTTTTCGGCCACAGCGCGATCGGCGCGGGCCAACATCGTCACCTTACCGCGTCGCGTTTCCAAAGTGACGCGCCCGCCCGCTTCCACGCCCAGCTTCCGCAGAGTAGCGGGGTGCAGTGAGCAATTGGCTTCCGGCTCTACGGCGTCGAGCACGTGCGAGCGACGCGTCATCGAGCCCGTGTGCCAGTGTTCGAGCTGGCGGCCCGTGGTCATGACCATCGGATAGTCGGTATCGGGCAACTCGGCGGGGGCGATCACCTTCGCAGGTGTGAATTTCGCACGGCCTCCAGCGCGGGGGAACCCATCGCCGAACACAATGGGCTGGCCGGGATCTTCGGGCGAAAGCGATGGATAAGTTACCGCACCTTGGTTCTCCAAGCGGTCCCACGTGATGTTCTTCAGGGATTTCATCCCGCGCGCCATCTCTGCGAACACTTCCGAGGGATGTGTATAGTTCCAGCCAAGGCCGAGGCGCTTGGCGAGTTCGACCGTGATTGCCCAGTCTTCGCGCGCGTCTCCGGGGGGGGGAACCGCCGGACGGCCGATCTGGACCTGACGGTTGGTGTTCGTGACCGTACCGGACTTCTCGTAGAAGGCGGCTGCGGGCAGGATCACGTCGGCGTAGTTCGCGGTTTCGGTGAGGAAAATGTCCTGCACGACGAGGTGGCTGAGCGCCGCAAGGGCTTCGCGGGCGTGGGTCACGTCGGGATCGGACATGGCGGGGTTTTCCCCCAAAATATACATACCCTTGATCGTGCCTGCGTGCACCGCATCGAGGATTTCCGTCACCGTGAGGCCCTTCTCGGCTGAGAAGTCGCCAGACCCCCAGATTTCCGCGAATGCAGAACGCACGCCATCGTCGGTGACGCTCTGGTAGTCGGGAAGGAACATCGGGATGAGGCCTGCGTCAGAGGCCCCTTGCACGTTGTTCTGGCCGCGCAGCGGGTGGAGGCCAGCGCCTGGTTTGCCGACGTTTCCGGTCATGAGGGCGAGCGAGATCAGGCAGCGGGAATTGTCCGTGCCGTGGATGTGCTGCGAGATGCCCATGCCCCAGAAGATCATTCCCGCCTTGGCCTTGGCGAAATCGCGGGCCACGGAGCGGAGGGTTTCAGCCGGAATGCCGCAAATCGGTTCCATCGCTTCGGGGCTGTAGGCCTTGAGGTGCTCTTTCTCGGCTTCCCAGTTCTCGGTGAACTTCTCGATATAGGCGGGGTCGTAGAGTCCTTCCTCGACGATCACATGCATGATCGCATTCAGCATCGACACGTCGGCGCCGGGTTTGAACTGGAGCATATGGGCCGCGTGGCGCTTCATCGCGGTGCCGCGCGGGTCCATGATGATCAGCTTGCCGCCGCGCTTGGCGAATTGCTTGAAATAGGTCGCGGCGACGGGATGGTTCTCGGTCGGGTTGGAGCCGATCACGATGGCCACATCGGCGTTTTCAATCTGGTTGAAGGTGGCGGTCACGGCACCCGAGCCCACGTTTTCCATGAGGGCCGCCACAGAGGAGGCATGGCAGAGGCGGGTGCAGTGATCGACGTTATTGTGGCCGAAACCTTGGCGGATGAGCTTCTGGAAGAGGTAGGCCTCTTCGTTGGAGCATTTCGCTGAGCCGAAGCCTGCAACAGATTTGCCGCCTTCAGTCGCCTTGAGGTTCAGCATGCCTTTGGCCGCGAAATCGAGCGCTTCGTCCCACGAGGCTTCGCGGAAATGCGTGAAGGGGTTCGCCGGATCGACGTTGAGGCCTTTGGGCGCGCCTTCCTTGCGGATCAGGGGCTTCGTAAGGCGGTGGGGGTGGTGGATATAGTCGAAGCCGAAACGGCCTTTGACGCAAAGGCGGCCTTCGTTCGCAGGGCCGTTGATGCCCTCGACGTATTTGACCTTACCGTCTTTCACCTTGAGGCTGACTTGGCAGCCTACGCCGCAGAAGGGGCAGACCGAGGTGGTTTCACTGTCGAAATCCGAGCGATCGCCGCGCTGGTCGGCGTCGAGCACCGTTGCGGGCATCAGCGCGCCGGTCGGGCAGGCTTGAACGCATTCGCCACAAGCCACGCAAGTGGACTCGCCCATCGGGTCTGCGAAGTCGAATGTGGGGTAGGCATCGTGGCCGCGGCCCGCCATGCCGATCACATCATTGACCTGCACTTCGCGGCAGGCGCGCACGCAGAGGCCGCACTGGATGCAGGCATCGAGATTAACGCGCATCGCGACGTGGCTGTCATCGAGAAGCGGGATGCGGCCGTCTTCGAGTTTGGGGAAGCGGCTAGCGGACACGCCATTTGCCTCGGCCATATCCCAGAGATGGGAGGAGGCGTCATGCGCTTCGGGCTTTGCGGGTTGGTCTGCGAGCAGAAGCTCGACAACCATGGCGCGGGCTTTGGTGGCGCGCTCGGACTGGGTCTTGACGACCATGCCATTCGATGGGTTGCGGCAGCAGGAGGCCGCGAGCGTGCGCTCGCCATCCACTTCCACCACGCAGGCGCGGCAGTTGCCATCAGCGCGGTAGCCCGTCTGGTCCTTGTGGCAGAGGTGCGGAATATCGGTGCCATGGCGCTTGGCCACGTCCCAGATGGTTTCGCCGGGATTGGCCGCAACATCGCGGCCATCGAGGGAGAAGGTGATCTTGTCGGTCATCGCTCAGACCTCTTCCGGGAAATGTTTCATAACGAGTTTGATCGGGTTCGGGGCCGCTTGGCCAAGCCCGCAGATCGAGGCATCCGCCATGACGGTGCAGAGGTCTGTAAGCAGCGCCTGATCCCATTTCGGGGCCTGCATCAACTTCACAGCCTTTTCACAGCCGACGCGGCAAGGCGTGCACTGGCCGCAGCTTTCGCTTTCGAAGAAACGCAGCATGTTGAGGGCGGCGGCCTTCGCGCTGTCTTTGTCCGAGAGCACCACCACGGCTGCGGAGCCGATGAACGTGCCGTGCGGCTGGAGGGTGTCAAAGTCGAGCGGGATATCGGCCATCGAGGCGGGCAGGAGGCCGGAAGAGGGGCCGCCCGGCTGGTAGGCTTTGAACTGGTGGCCTTCGACCATGCCGCCGCAAGCCGCAATGATATCGGTGATCGTGGAGCCAGCGGGAAGGAGATAGACGCCGGGCTTCGCGACGCGGCCCGAAACCGAATAGGAACGGAGGCCTTTGCGGCCGTTCTTTTCGGTCGTGTTCAGAACCGAAGCACCTTCACGGCAGATGCGTGCGACCCAAAGCAGGGTTTCCACGTTGTGCACCAGTGTTGGGCGGTCGAAGATGCCAACCTGCGCCACGAAGGGCGGACGAAGGCGCGGGATGCCGCGCTTGCCTTCGATCGACTCGATCATCGCGCTTTCTTCGCCGCAGATGTAGGCACCAGCGCCACGGCGGAGGTCGATGTAGCCTTTGGCCACGATGCCTGCAGCTTCAAGCGCCGCGATTTCGGTGCGGAGGATCTGGAGCACGGCTGGGTATTCGTCGCGCATGTAGATGAAGCACTTTTCGGCCTCGACGGCCCAAGCCGCGATCAACATGCCCTCAAGGAAGAGATGCGGGGTGCGTTCGAGGTAATAGCGATCTTTGTACGTTCCGGGTTCGCCTTCATCCCCGTTCACGGCGAGGAAGCGCGGGCCTTGGTTGGCGCGCACGAAGCCCCACTTCTTGCCCGAGGGGAAGCCTGCACCGCCCAAACCGCGAAGGCCAGCAGCGAGAACCTCTTCCTGCACTTTCTCCCAATCGCCATCGGCGCGGAAGGCGAGCAGTTTTTCGTATCCGCCTTTGGCTTTGTAGGCATCGAAGGCTTCGTAATCGGGCATCTCGGGGTGGAAATCGCCCGACGCGATGACTTTCGAAATCAGGTCTGGCGTGGCGTGATCGACGTGTCGGTGGCCGACTTCCGCAACAGGCGCGGTGTCGCAACGGCCCATGCAGGGCGCGCGAAGTACGCGGACGCGGGCAGGGTCATGCCCCGCCTCAAGGGCTTTCAAAAGCGCCTCGGAACCCGCGAGTTCGCATGAAAGCGAGTCGCAGACGCGGATCGTCAGATCAGGCGGTGGGGCCTCGCCTTCGCGGCGCGGATCGAAATGGGCGTAGAACGTGGCCACTTCCCAGATTTCCGCCATCGAAAGCCGCATCTCTTCGGCGAGCGCGCGCAGGTGAGCGGCGGAAAGCTGGCCGTATTCATCCTG
>RFUP01000009.1 GCA_009922885.1 Paracoccaceae bacterium | reverse complement strand
GTTGATATCGATATCAACGAAAGTCACGCCTTCATCGGTCCCTGCGTCCACAATTATTTCGCCCCAAGGTGAAATAGCCATGGAATGCCCATAAGTTTTACGTTCTTTCCCGCTTGTTTGGGCATGAGATCCTGTTTGCGCCGGAGCCAGCACAAAACAGCCAGTTTCGATAGCTCTTGCGCGGAGCAATACGTCCCAATGTGCCTCGCCGGTGACAGGGGAAAAGGCAGCCGGAATGGTAAGGATTTGCGCGCCCGCTTCAGCAAGTGAGCGATGCAGCGCGGGGAAACGGAGATCGTAACAGATTGTCATTCCGACAATTCCAAGCGGCGTTTCACAGGCGATTGCTTGACTGCCCGGCCGGAAGCCTGCGGATTCTCGGTAAGTTTCTGTTTCAGAAACATCCACATCGAACATGTGAATCTTATCGTATCTCGCGCGGATTTCCCCGTTGGGATCGATCATGAACGAGCGATTTGCGAAACGGCCATCTGCATCTGTTGTCTTGAGCGCGAGCGAACCAATCAGGATCCACTTCTTGAGTCTCTTTGCTTCAAGCCGGATTGCCGAAAGCGTCTTGTCGTCTTCTTCGAACTGCAAGACCGCCCTCTGCATCTCGCGACTGGTCGAGACGCAGTTCGTAACTTCTGGCGTCAAAATCAGATCTGCGCCGCCTAAGGCCGCTTGCCGAAGCCATCCTATAGTTGCCGAAAGATTCTCCTCGGGATCATCCCCGGACGTCAACTGCACCAAAGCCGCGCGCATGATTTTAAACCTCAAGCAGAGTGTCGAGTTTCTTTTGCCGCTCAAGCTCATACAGGTCGTCGCATCCGCCCACGTGCGTTTCCCCAATGAAGATCTGTGGCACAGTATGGCGGCCGTTCGCCCGCTGCATCATTTCGCTTCGGCGAGAGGGATCAGCCATCACGTTGATTTCGTTAAAGGCGACGCCCTTCTGATTGAGAAGCCGTTTGGCAGCGTGGCAGTAGCCGCAAAGGGGAGATGTGTAGATTTCTACGTTCTGCATTTCGTGCTCCATTGATCCGGCTTGCTTCGACCAATCTAGGATGCCTTGGCGACGCGCGCCAGAACAAGCACGCAAACTTCTTGAGCACCTCCAGCGAGCAACGCATCCGTTGCGGCGCCTAGGCTTGCTCCGGTTGTCATGACGTCGTCGATCAATAACACCTTGCGCCCAACTAACTGACTTTGTCGCTTCTTCGATGGCTGGATCGCCTGTGACAGGGTGCGAAACCTATCTTCTCTGCTCAGCCCGTCGAGTTCCCGGGTGCTCTTTCCGCGGCTCAAAGCATCAGGAAGCCAGTCGAGTTGCAGTTCCCGAGCGATACGCTCGCCTAGCCGCGCGGATTGATTGAACCGGCGGCGCAACAATCGAGACCAGTGAAGGGGCATCGGCGTGGCAAGCATGTCCGGCGAAACCAGAGGCTTACCAGCTCGGACCATCCATTTCGCGCAAGGAATCGCGAGATCGTGCCTTTGGCCATTCTTCAACCCAAGTACAAACTTCCGGCCGTTGTCTTGGTACAATAGAGCTGCACGGCCCCGCGCCCAAGGGCGTGCGGTTTTCAGGCAATCGTCGCAACGAACGGTTACGTCGCTTTCACCAGGTAGCGGCGCTCCACATTGGTCGCAGACCAGCCCGTCTATGAACGGTGTTTCTTTCCAGCAGCGCCCGCATAGGCCAAATTCATCTTCTACTAGATCGCCGCAGCAGATACATCTTGATGGGTAAATCGCCTTTCCTAACGCCCGAAGCACCCAATTCTCCTTGCCATGCAAACTCCCCCAAAACTGACAGATCGCGTTGCTTTGGCTCGAAATAGAGCGAAGGCGAGGGAGTTTTTGCTCCATGAGATCGCGACCGAAGAACTTAATGATCGGATAGGCTTGGTTAACAGGGAGTTTACATCGGTTGGTCTAGTCACCGGGTTTCCGAACTTCTGGAGAGGTTTTGCGCCCAACGCTCGGGTGGAACCCGATGCCGAGGTTTTGCGTCTTGCAGAGGCGAGCCATGATCTTGTTGTGCATGCTTTGAGCCTGCACTGGGCCAATGACCCGGTTGGTCAGTTGATTCAGTCCCGAAGAGCGTTGAAACCGGACGGGTTGTTTTTGGGCATATTGTTTGGCGGCCAGACACTGAACGAGCTTCGCACCGCACTGGCTATGGCCGAAAGTGAGGTTGCTGGTGGTTTATCGCCCCGCGTCTTGCCTATGGCGGATTTGAGGGATGTAGGTGCTTTGATGCAGCGTGCCGGTTTCGCTCTTCCGGTTGCTGACAATTTCACCGTTACCCTGACCTACAACACGGCCTTTGATCTGATGCGCGATCTCAGGAAGATGGGGGAGAGTAGCGCGCTCAACGATCGGCCACGTAAATTTACGCGCCGTGGTGTTCTCTCGCGAGCGGCGGAAATCTATCAGGATTTATTTGCGACGGATGGCGGGCGCGTCAAAGCAACTTTCGAGTTCATCGTGCTGACTGGATGGGCGCCTCACGAGTCGCAACAAAAGCCGTTAAGGCCTGGAAGTGCGATAGCCCGGCTCGCGGATGCCTTAAGCGCCAAGGATCAGGTTTCCGAAGATTGACGGTTTCGGTGAATGGTCTATGTCCGGGCTGAATTGACGAAGAAAAGAGAGGAGATCGGAATGCTCGATATCGCCCAGCAGGTAGAAAAGATGGCACTTGAGCATGCGCCCTCGGATCACCCGAAAGTGCCCAGACAGAAGATTGGGGTTCTTGTGGCCAATCTTGGCACTCCGGATCACTACTCGTATTGGCCGATGCGACGCTATCTCAACGAGTTTCTTTCGGACCGCCGCGTAATCGATTATTCGCCATGGCTTTGGCAGCCCTTGCTCCAATTGATCATTCTCACGAAGCGCCCTTTCACATCAGGGGCGAACTACAAGCTTATTTGGAACGAGGACAAGGGCGAGAGCCCATTGATGACGATCACAAAAGGGCAGACTGCCAAGATCGCCGACTCGCTGAAAGAGCATTTTGGCGATGGTGTGATGGTCGACTTCTGCATGCGCTATGGCAATCCTTCGACCAAGTCCAAGGTTGAAGCGATGGTCAAGGCTGGGTGCACCAAGATCCTCTTCTTCCCGCTTTATCCTCAGTATGCGGGTGCCACAACGGCAACGGCTAACGATGAATTCTTCCGCTCGCTGATGCTGCAAAAGTGGCAGCCAGCTTCGCGGACCGTTCCTGCCTATTTTGATCATCCGCTTTACATCGAGGCATTGGCCCAGTCGGTCGAACGCGCCTATGCCGCCGAAGAGCATCGACCGGAGCTGCTGGTCTGCTCCTATCATGGGGTGCCTCAACGCTACCTCATGGAAGGCGACCCCTACCATTGCCAGTGCCAGAAAACGACGCGCCTTTTGCGTGAACGTTTAGGGTGGGACAAGACCGAGATCGTCACCACATTCCAATCGCGTTTCGGGCCGGAAGAATGGCTCCAGCCCTACACGGTTGAGGAAGTCGCGCGGCTTGCAAAGGAAGAGGGCAAGAAGCGTATCGCAGTTATCGCCCCGGCCTTCTCGGCGGACTGCATCGAGACGCTCGAGGAGATAAATGGAGAAATCCGTGAGAGCTTCGAGGAGGCGGGCGGAGAGCACTTTGTGTATGTGCCATGCCTCAACTCGGATGATGCCCATATCACCGCTTTGGTTGAAGTGATCCGTGACAACCTTAAAGGATGGATCTGAAAAAGCCCTTTCAGAAATAGAAAAAGGCGGTGGGTTCCCACCGCCTTTTTCCTTGTATCAACCAACGATTAGTTGGAGATTGCAGCCGCAACCACTGCCAGGAGCAGCAGGGGAACGAGCACGCCGCCAGCGGACGACGAAGCAGCAGCGGAGATTGCAGCGGCGAGAACGAGTTTCTTCATAATTATCCTCCAGATATTCGCTTGCCGTCATGACTCATGTCGACGACAAGCACCCAAGACTTACCTCGTACCCCCGTCTAAGCAGCAATCCGAAGCAATTGCAAATGCATCTTGAAGCGGAGTGCACGGGGACTGCCAAGATGTCGTCAAATAAGCAACACTTGTGTGCCAACTTTCGTCATGCCGTAAAGTTCGGCGATATGCTCATTGTAGAGGCCGATGCATCCGTTCGATGAGCGGCGCCCGATCTTGCGCGTGTCGTGGGTTCCGTGGATGCGGTAATACTGCCATGACAAATACAAAGCGTGGGTTCCCAGTGGGTTGTCCGGACCAGGGGGCACGTACTCGGGCCATTCGGGATTGCGCTTCCGCATCGACGGCGTTGGTCGCCACTCTGGCCCCTCAACCTTGCGGACAATCTCTGTTCGACCACGGCGCGTGAGGTCTTCCGAGAGCGGGACGGATGACGGATACAAGTGGTAGGTACCGTCTTCTTCCCAGAAATGCAGGGCGCGGCTGTCTATATCGACCAAAACGGCACCCTTTTTCAGGCTGCCGAAATAGGGCTGCCAATCCAATGTGCGGAAGCCGGAAGAATTCCGGCGTACAACGCTTGAAATCTCGTTCTCTACCTCCACGCCAGTTGAAGCGCCCGTGCTCGTGGTGGTTTGGGCCAGTGCTTGCGAAGCGACTGAGGCCAAGCCGGCCGCGATGAAACCCCTGCGGCTCAGTTTATACGGGTTGCTGATAGTCATTATCGTCTCCAATGACGGAACAGTTTTATCACTCAAGTGCATATTATGGCGCGAATGTCTCAGTCGCAAATCAAAGCCTCGAGATGTGGCTTTCTTACGCTCATGTGGGTTTGATTAGACACGCAATGCAGGCTAGTCATAACGGAGTTAATCTTACGGGGATATCCGATGTTTCGCCTGTCCAGCATCCTTTTGTCGGCGTCACTTCTTTTGGCAGCCTGCGCCGCACCTCAGCCGACCATGGGCCCGGATGGCAAACCTTTGCCGAAGCTCTACAAGATCGGTGCTGGCGATGTGAGCAAGATCCAATTCCGCATGCTCGATTCCGTCAATTCTCTGCGGCAGGCAGTGGGCGCCGGATCTGTTGAGTTTGATTCCCAACTGAACGCCGCTGCGGCTACGCATGCTCGCGACATGTCCCTCCAGAACCGCCCTTGGCATTTTGGCTCCGATGGATCTTCCCCGATTGATCGCGCGACGAGGGTGGGCTTCAGCGGTTTGTATATCGGTGAAGCCTTGAGCGAGACCTACGAGACCGAAGGTGAAACGCTTGCTGCCTGGATGGATGATCCGGTGACCCGCCGGATTATCGTCGACTCACGCGCCAACCGAATTGGCTTCGCTTGGTTCCAAGAGACAAACGGAAAAATCTGGTGGGTTATGGAAGTCGGCGCGGTCAACTGACCGCGCTGGGTTCATGGCAGGATCGTGATCCTCGTGCCGTCGCGGACCATCGCGTAAATCTGCTCGATTTCTGAGTTTGTTACCGCGATGCAACCAGCCGTCCAGTCTCGGCCGCCCTTACGGTATTTCTTAGGGCGACCATGGATAAAGATGTCGCCACCTGGCTTCTTGCCTTGCGATTTAGCGAATTCACGGTCTGCTTGGTTAGGATAGGAAATTCCGACTGACAGGTGGAATTCGCTGTTCGGGTTCCGGCGGTTGATCACGTAATCGCCCTCAGGAGTCCGGCCATCGCCTTCGAATTGCTTGTGGCCATTTGGTGCGAAACCGAGCCCGATATCATAGCTCTCAAGCACCTCTGAATGGTGCAGAAGATGCATTTTCCGTGCGCCTTTGTAGACCACGATTTGAGTAACCTCGGGGCCGCTATACGTCTTGAATTTGCTCGCGCAGCCCGACAGCCCGAGAAACATCACGCATGATAACACAGCGATAAGAACGCGCATTTTTGCCACCTGTTTTTCGCGTCATAGCAGTGATTCGCAGCCCGGTGTAGAGGTGCTCTGCAACGTCAGTGTCGGGTGAGGGAGGCAGCCAACTCGATATGTGGGGACCACCGAAATTGATCGACAACCTGAACCCAGTCAATGTTGAAGCCGTTGTCCGAGAGGGTTTTGGCGTCGCGCGCAAAAGTCACTGGATTACAGCTGACCATCGCGATGCGACGGATGGAGCTCTTTGCCAAGGTTGCAATCTGAGCCTCCGCCCCTGCACGAGGCGGGTCGATAATTGCGGCTGAAAAAGCGTTCAACTCGTCTGGCTGCAGTGGCCTGCGGAACAGGTCGCGCGCTTCGAAAGTCATGCCTTTGAGGCCGATGGAACGACGCCACGCTTTATCCAAGGCTTCTGTCATCGCTCGATCACCCTCTACAGCGTGAACAAGCGAATTTACGGCAGCCGGAAGCGAGAATGTTCCGCAGCCTGAAAAGAGATCAACGACTCTTTCGCTGCCTTCGACGATTTTCATCACCGCATGGACGAGAGCGGTTTGCCCTTCCTGCGTTGCCTGCAAAAAACTCCCCGGCGGAGGAACGACCTTGGCATTCCCCATGAGTTGTTCAGGCTGATGGCGGCTGACGATCACCTCACCCTCCCATGAGATCCGAGCGGCTTGGCCGGCTTCTGCGATTTGGGCCAACGAAATCCGCATGTCTGTATCGAGCGGCTTTCCGTTGGTTACAGCGAAATCCAAACCGCTCAGCGAGGTCGTAACGAGCACTGACAGTTCGCCTTTTCGGCTGCTGCCGATGAGCGCCAACTTCTCCACCGTCTGCCGGGCATTGAGCAATTCGGGTGCAAGAACCATGCACTCCGAAAGTTCTATAATATTGTCAGAAGCTCGCGCGTGGAAACCAACGAGAACGCCCTTCTTTGTACGCCGAGCAGAGAACGACGCACGCCGCCTTGAATGTGGCGCAGACGTCTGGATTGGGAGGAATTCTGCGCTCAAACCCTTTGCGGAAAGGGCATTCTTAACCACTTCGACCTTCCATTCCGCAACGAAATCATCCGCGGCATGTTGCAAGGAACACCCGCCGCAAGCCTTGAAGTGTCGGCATTTCGGAGAAACGCGCGCAGATGAAGGCGTGACGATTTTGACGTCAGTGAGGGATTTCCCTTCGATGACTCCCGAAACGACTTCGCCCGGAAGGCTCATGGGAACAAAAATGGGCCCGCTCGCTATGCCTTCGCCAAGATGGCCTAGCCGTTCAATGGTTAGTTCAACGCGGTCTGCCATGTGATCCTCGATTGTTTGGCTCGGGGAAGACGCTATTTCTCGGCGTCTTGCAAGCCTATGAAGCCGCCAGATTGCCGCTCCCAATAGCGCGTGTAGAGGCCCTTCTTTTCAAGAAGCTCCGTATGGGTGCCTTCTTCTACGATAATGCCCTGATCCATCACGATGATCCGGTCCATCTGCGAAATTGTGGAAAGGCGGTGTGCAATCGCGAGAACCGTTTTTCCGGCCATGACTTTGGAAAGGGCCGATTGAATGGAGGCTTCGACTTCGGAATCCAGAGCAGAGGTGGCTTCGTCGAGGATCAAGATGGGGGCGTCTTTTAGGATAGCGCGGGCCAGGGCGATGCGCTGGCGCTGACCGCCCGATAGCTTAACCCCTCGTTCACCGAGATATGCCTCATAACCCGTCCGCCCGCGAAAATCGCGCAAACCAAGGATGAACGCGTGAGCTTCGGCCTTTTGGGCGGCTTCGATGGCCTGTTCCGGTGTAGCGTCTGGACGGCCGTAAAGGAGCGTGGACTTTCCGGCGCCAGAGGCCCCTACGATCCCGAGTTTCTCGCCGGGGCGAACAGTAAGGCTTAGCGATTTGATACCGCCCGTCTTGGTGCCGTAGGAAAAGGTGACATCCTCAAACCGGACTTCGCCGCCCCGGATCGCCAAGGGAACAGCATCTGGCCTGTCGTCGATGCGGGATTTTTGAGCAAGGGTTTTCATCCCGTCATCGACCTCGCCAATATCGGCGTAAATGGTCATCAGAGAAAAGCTGACCCAACCTGTCATCTGGGCGATCCGGATGGAAATTGTACCGGCCGCAACGATGTCGCCTGCGGAGGCCTCTTGGTGTGCCCAGAGGAGCAAGGTGCCGCCGATCAAGAGAAGCGGCAGGGTTCCTGCGAGTGTCATCAGAGACAGGCGGAAATGGGCTGAAAGCTGGCCGAAATGCAGAGCCTTTTCCCGGAATGTCTGCATTTCTGTGAGTGCCGCACGATCTTCATGATTGTCGTGCGCGAAGAGCTTTACGGTTTTGATATTGGTGATCGTGTCCACGATCTGGCCGGAAACACTCGCACGCGCACCGGCGCGGGCCATGGCGCGTTCGCGGATGCGAGGCATGAACCAACGGATCAGAAAGCCATAGGCAACAAGCCAGATGAAGAAGCTGACGGCAATCCGCCAATCGATCCCCGCGAGCAGTGCCAGAGAGCCGATCAACGAGGCTAGGGCAAAGGCGACCACGTTAATCATCTCGACGGTAACGTCGGTGATGGCGCGCGCGGTTTGCTGTTGCTTCTGGGCGATCCGGCCCGCGAAATCATTATCAAAAAAGGTGAGTGACTGCCCAAGAACCCAGCGATTGAGCCGCGACAGGACAAGTGGGTTAATGTTGGGGGTCAGGAAGATCGAGTTGGAGGCGTAGGACGTCCAGAAAACGAAGGGACGAATAAGCAGGAAAAACGCAATCGCGCTAAAAATCAGGCCGAAATTCTGCGACGAGAAGAATGCTTCGGGGCCGAGCGCGATAGCCGTATCAATGACGCGCCCGAGAATGAGTGCTGTGAAGGCATCCATGATACCGGACAGCGCGGAGAACAGCGTTGCGAGCCAGATAACAAGCCACGCCCCCGAGAGCGACCAGAGAAAGAACGGATAGAGCTTCTCCGGAGGGCTGCCAATCGCAGGCTGGAAGGGGTTGATGATATTTCTTAGCGAAACCATTTCCGACTTTCCGCTTCAGCCAAGAAGCTCGTTTTTAGACAGGGAAAATCCGGAGGTAATCCATTTTCCTTCCAAGTCTCTCAATTTTTGACCAATCGCTGCTCCGCTGAGCGGGGCGAGATCTGCGGCGCGAACGGGAAAGACGGCTTCTTGCCCACGCTTGATAAGGGCAACATCTGAAGGCAAAGGGTTCATTTCGAGAAGCGCACAGGATGCGGCGTAAGCAGAAACGGCCAAGTCTTTGAGGCGATATCCAAGCTCCGTCGCGCCGAAACCTTGCGAAACGGCGCTGCCGATCTGTTCCAAGCGTTTGCACTGCTGCTTAGAGAGCCTGAGGCGGGCGTGGGGATCTTCCGATCCTAGAACGCCAAGGCGAAGGATCGGATCGGGGGCGAGCCCAAGCTCGGCTTCAATATGGATCAGAGGGGCCAAAGCTTTGTCGTTGGAGCCCGGCAATATCTGGTTGAGAACGCCTGTCGCGCGCATCGAGGCGACGGATTGTGCGGGATTGGGTGCGCCAAGTAGCTTCAGAACCTCTTTCCCGATACGCTCTGCCGCCAGCCTTTCGAGGCCATCCGCGGAGATAATCCTCGCGGATCCTCGCACTGGGATCGCCGATGAAACGGACAATGCGGGCTTCGAGATCAGCCAGCCCTCCAACAGGATCGGTGATTTTGCCGTGCCGATCTGCATAAAGCGCATTCATGGTGAAATCACGCCGCGCGGCGTCTTCCTTCAGTGAGGAAGAAAACTGGATAACGGCGTGGCGGCCGTCGGTTTTCACGTCTTTACGGTATGTGGTGATCTCGAATGGCATTTCATTGGCGACGACAGTAACTGTGCCATGATCGATCCCGGTGGGAATAGCACGAAACCCGCTGGCCTCCGCTCTTGCCATGACTTCTGGGGGCAGGAGGTTGGTGGCGATATCGATATCGTCAACCGGCGCGCCTATCAGGCTGTTCCGGACGCACCCGCCGACGAAATAGGCTTCCGCCCCTCTGGCGTGCAAGCTTGCCATTACAGCCTGGGTTTCGGTGCGATCTATCCAATCCCCAGCGCAGCGCATCATGGCTTGGCCCGATCCGCCATGCCGCGAAGAATGCGGGCAGTGGCTCCCCAGATGTAATAGGGCCCCCAAGGGACAGTGAAATAGCGGCGTGTTTGCCCTCGCCAACGGCGGGACTGGATGGAAAAATTGTGGGAATCCATAAGGTGCGTGAGAGGGACTTCGAAGACCTCTTCCACTTCGCTGGCTTCCGCTACGGGGTGAAAATCACCAGTCACGCGCGCGAGGACGGGTGAGACCAGAAACCCAGTGACAGTTTCATGGGCAGGCAGTGTGCCAAGGATTTCAACGTGTTGAGGAATAAGGCCAACCTCTTCTTGCGCCTCGCGCAATGCTGCGGCTTCGGGGCTGGCATCATCAGGGTCCACTTTACCGCCGGGAAAGGCGATCTGGCCGGGGTGATGTTTGAGGCGCGAGGACCGCTTGGTGAGAATGACGTGAGGAATACCCTGCCTGAGAATGACCGCGACAAGGACTGCGGCTGGCCTGAGGACGCGGTTCTCGGGGAGAACTGTGCCGGGGTTCAGATCGTAATCAGACGAGGGGCGCGCTGTTGCGTTCAGGATTGATTGCAACAGCGCGAATGGGTCACTCACCAGAGGCCTCCCTGTCGAAGCCGAGAGTGGCCGGATCCAGCACGTAATGCGCGCTGCAGAATTGGCAGTCGGCGGTGACGGTACCTTCATCGGTGGTCATCTTCTCGATGTCGCGCTTCGAATAAATCGAGAGCGACTGGCGGACGCGATCCTCGGAGCAGGTGCAGCCGAACTGGACGGATTGCATGCCGAAAACACGGGGCACTTCCTCGTTGAAGAGGCGGTAGAGAAGATCGGTTGGCGCGACGGAGGGGCCGATCAGCTCGAGTTCCTCGACGGTGTCTAGCAGCGCGTTGGCGCGGGTCCAGTTTTCTTCGGCGGTCTCACTGAGATGGATTTGCGGGACGTATTCTTCGCGCTCTTCTTCGGTGCGTTCCATCAAGGGGCTGGCCTTGGGCATGAGCTGGAGCATGATCCCGCCCGCGCGCCAATGGCTCGCTTGCCCGGGTTCGGTGGATTGGCCGAAGGTCAGGGCAAAGCGGGTTGGAAGCTGTTCGGACTGGGCGAAGTAATTCTCCGCGGAAGCCGAGATTGATCCGTCCGCCAGTGCGGTGATGCCTTGGTAAGGTGCCGTATTCGGGCCTTGGTCGATGAGCACGGCAAAGTAGCCTTTGCCGATTTGATCGAAGGGGCGGCCCGGCGCGAGGCGATCGGCGTCGTAGCTGGCATAGGCGCGGATGCGCGCGGGCTGGCCTGCCTCGGCGGGGGCGTAATAGTCGGTTGCAATCATCCGGACGGGGCCATCCGACTGCACTTGCAACGAAAGCTTCCAACGCAGCTTGATCGTTTGGCCGATCAAAGCCGTTAGCAGCGCCATTTCGGCCACGAGTGCCTCGACTTGCGGCGGGTAATCGTGTTGCTTGAGGATGCCCTCCAGAACGCCATCCAGTCGAGCGACGCGACCGCGCGTATCGGCGGCATCAAGCTGGAATGGCAGGACCGTATCGTCCCAAGCGATTTTGTTTGCAGATGTCATGGGGGTTCCTCGAGCTGCCTTAACTTGGCATACCGAGGCCATATAGGCGGCGCAAGTCTTCGGTCCAAGAGGTGAAAATGAACATTAGGGTCGGCATGAATCCGCAGAGGGGGCGATATTACAAACCGCGCCCAGGTGTTTACGCTATTCTGGCTCTGGGTTCGGACGTTCTCTTGACACATCAGACGGAACCTTGGCCTGAGTTCCAGTTGCCAGGTGGTGGCGTCGATCCGGGTGAGCAACCGTTGGCGGCGCTGCATCGTGAGGTGCGGGAGGAAACCGGTTGGAGCATATCCGCGCCGAGGCGGTTGGGGATGTTTCGCAGGTTCACCTATATGCCGGAATATAACCTCTGGGCCGAGAAGCTGTGCACCGTGTATTGCGCCCGACCTGTCAGGCCGATCACCGCGCCCTTGGAAGCGGGGCATTCAGCGGTTTGGATGGCGGCATCTGAGGCTGTGGAACTCCTTGGCAATGATGGGGATGCCCGATTCCTTCAGGAATTCATCGCGCGTGGCGGGCCGTGGTAATCGAGAAGCACGGCTGAAATATCGTCAGGAAAGCTGCCGCTACCGCGATAAGCCTTGAGGGCACTGACCATGCCTGGCAAGAAATTGTCATTCGCGGCTTTCGAGACGCTGGCCATAAGCTGTTCCAGCCCGTTCTCTTCGAGAAGGATCGAATCCTCGTTTGGGCATTCTGTGACCCCGTCCGAGGCGATCAGCAAACGGTCATTCGGGGCGAGTTTGGAGGTTACCGAGGTAAATTCTGCCTCGGGAAAGAGACCGATCGGAAAGCCTCCATCTCCGAGGGGAATGCTTTCACCAGACGCTTTCAGAAGGTATGGCGACGGGTGCCCTGCTTGGCATATCGAGATCACGCCCGTTGCAAGTTCGAGTACGGCAATCAGCATCGTGAAGTAGTGATCGGACTGGATTTCGGAAAAGGCGAGGTGGTTCAGGCGCGCCGCGATTTCATGCGGCTGGACGAATGAAACGCCCTTCTTAGTACGGTGGAGGGCGATATTCTGGTCAGCGGATGTGCCAGACAGGAAACCTGCCAGACGCGCCGTCATCAAGGCGGAACTGATTCCATGCCCTGAGACATCAATCGCGAAAACGCAGACTTTCCCGTCTACCTCAGGAATGAAGCCGACGAGATCGCCACCTACATGCCCCGACGGTTCCAAGAGAAGCGACACCTGTGCCGTTCCGAAATTCTTGGTGCGGTCTCGCACCAGAGACTGCTGGAGTTTCCGCGCTTCGAGGAGATCGCGATCGATTTCTGAATATAGCGCTTGGATCTTCTGGAGAGAGCTTTCCAGCAGGCGGTTTTTCTCAACAAGCTCGCGCTCCATCGCAAGAATGCGCGCACCTGCCGCGATGCGCGCTTTCAGCTCAAGGGTGTTTACAGGCTTGGGAAGAAAATCATCGGCACCGCAATCGAGCCCGTTCGCAACAGCGTCTTTATCGGTGTTGGAAGTAAGCAGGATGAAATAGCCGTAACTTTCGCGCGGAAGGGCGCGAAACTTTTTGCAAAACTCGATGCCGTTCATCTCTGGCATCATCCAGTCAGAAAGCACGATGTCAGGTGGATCTGAATGGCAAACGGCGAGAGCGGCCAAGCCATTTTCAGCTTCAAGCACATCGTAGCCCCACCGCTGGAGAGAGAGCGAAAGAATGCGCCGCTGCATCGCACTATCGTCCACCACCAGCACTCTCATGCGGGAAGCTTCCGAGTTTTCGGTATGGATTGGCGACGGCGCGGTACTCACGGGCACTCCGGACGAAAAGTGAAGATCAACCGAGGCTAGGGCCAATTCTTTAACGAGATATAAAAGATAAAATCGGAGGCAACTTAAGCGACCCGCAAAGACTTCGTTCACCCTCGGCACCTATTCTGCGCTTCAGATTCGGGAGCAGGCGATGATTGATTGGGAGAGAATATCCGGGCTTTGCGAAGAGATTGGTGCAGAGAGCTTCGACGAGGTCATGGAGCTATTTCTGACGGAAGTCGGCGGGGTTTTGGATGATTTGGAGGAGGGGCCGGGCTTAAAGGATGCGATGCATTTTCTGAAAGGAGCCGCGCTCAATCTTGGCTTTTCGGAGTTTGCCGGGTTGTGCGCCGCGGGCGAGTTGGCTGCGAGCACAGGCAGCGGGCAAGTGGATATCGCCGCGGTGCGGGCCAGCTATCGCAACACGCTGATGGAATTCGAAGCGCACCGCGTGGCGCGCCTCGTTGCTTGATCAGACGAGGAATTCGGAAAGTGTCTCGTCATTGGTGATGTCGCGATAGACCAAACCGAGACCGTCCATCGCGGCGAAGAGGCGAGAAAACGTTGCCGGATCCTTGGTTTCGATACCGATCAGGACTGAGCCGAAGTTACGCGCTGATTTCTTGAGGTATTCGAAGCGGGCAATGTCATCGTCGGGGCCGAGGATGTTGAGAAATTCCTTCAGCGCGCCGGGGCGTTGCGGCATGCGGAGGATGAAATACTTCTTCAATCCGGCGAACCGCTGGGCGCGTTCTTTCACTTCTGGAAGCCGCTCGAAATCGAAGTTGCCGCCAGACGTGACGCAGACAACGGTTTTGCCTTTGATCCCTTCTGCAACATCCTGCAGGGCGTTGATCGAAAGCGCGCCTGCGGGTTCTAGGACGATGCCTTCGACGTTCAACATTTCGAGCATAGTGATGCAGATGCGATCTTCTGGGGCGAGAACGACGTCAGAGGGTTTGGCGGAGGCGAGG
This sequence comes from Paracoccaceae bacterium, assembly GCA_009922885.1. GTDB lineage: Bacteria > Pseudomonadota > Alphaproteobacteria > Rhodobacterales > Rhodobacteraceae > UBA9554. The sequence continues at coordinate 2,943 of RFUP01000009.1, read as the reverse complement.
CGGGCGAAGGTTTTCTCACCGATTTGGGCAACTGCAGCACCATCGACGAATGTGTTGACCTTGTTGAGCTTCACCGGATAGCCAGCTTCGAGTGCGGCTTTCAAGCTGGCGCCGCCCAAGGGTTCAACAAACGTATAAATGGTATCTAGTCCGAGATAGCTGCGAATGCCGGAAGAAAGGCCGCCACCACCGACGGGGAGAAGGATGTGGTCGGGTGCTTGCCCGAGTTGGTCGACGATCTCAACAGCAACCGAGGCCTGACCCTCGATGACATCCTCATCATCGAAAGGTGAGAGAAAATGCGCGCCCTCAGAGGTGCAGAATGCCTGCGATGCGCGCAAAGTGTCGTCGAAATAGTCGCCCGTCAGACGGATTTCGACGGCGTCACCGCCGAACACATTGGTTTTCTGGATCTTCTGTTGCGGTGTGGTGACCGGCATGAAGATCACGCCCTTCACCCCGAAATGGCGGCACATATAGGCGACGCCCTGCGCATGGTTGCCCGCGGACGCACACACGAAGAGCCGTTTTCCGGGATCTGCCGCGAGGACCTTCCGCATGGCATTGAACGCGCCGCGGAGCTTGTAGCTGCGGACGGGCGAGAGATCTTCGCGCTTGAGCCAGATATCGGCTTCAAAGCGTTCGGAAAGGTGGGCATTCCGCTGGAGCGGCGTTTCGGGGAAAACCTCGCGCATCGCGCGCTCGGCAGCACGGGCGTTTCTTTGAAAATCTGTCATGAAGCTTGAGTGAACGAAGCTTTTCGCGCTGGCAAGAGGCAGGATGAAAGCATGCCGAAGTATACTTTTCCGACGGATCGCTGCGGAGGAGGCCCGCAAACTTGCCCCTCGTGAAAAAACGCGATAATCCGCCCGCCAGACCCTATCCAGAGGATACCCCATGTCTGCGCCAAAGAAAGTCGTGCTGGCCTATTCCGGCGGCCTCGATACCTCCATCATCCTGAAGTGGCTGCAAACCGAATATGGCTGTGAGGTTGTGACCTTCACCGCTGATCTCGGTCAGGGCGAAGAGCTGGATCCGGCCCGTAAAAAAGCCGAGATGCTCGGGATCAAGCCCGAAAACATCTACATCGAAGATGTGCGTGAAGAGTTCGTGCGCGATTTCGTGTTTCCGATGTTCCGCGCCAACGCGCTTTATGAGGGGCTTTACCTGCTTGGTACGTCCATCGCCCGCCCGCTGATTTCCAAGCGACTCGTGGAAATCGCCGCGATGACGGGTGCCGATGCCGTGGCGCATGGCGCGACTGGCAAAGGTAATGACCAAGTGCGGTTCGAACTTTCGGCCTATGCGCTGAACCCCGACATCAAGGTAATCGCGCCCTGGCGTTTGTGGGATCTGACCTCGCGCACCAAGCTGCTGGAATTTGCGGAAAAGAACCAGATTCCGATCGCGAAGGACAAGCGCGGTGAAGCGCCGTTCTCGGTGGACGCGAACCTCCTGCACACCTCTTCGGAAGGCCGTGTTCTAGAAGATCCGGCGCAGGAATTCCCTGAATACGTGCTCCAGCGTGCGGTTCCGGTCGAGCAGGCACCCGACACGCCCGAGATGGTGGAGATCACCTTCGAAAAGGGCGATGCCGTGGCGATCAATGGCGAGGCGATGAGCCCGGCGACGATCCTGACGAAGCTCAACGAATTGGGCGGGAAGCATGGGATTGGTGTGCTGGACCTCGTGGAAAACCGCTTTGTCGGCATGAAGTCGCGCGGCGTTTATGAAACCCCTGGCGGCACGATCCTTCTGGAAGCGCATCGCGGCATCGAGCAGATCACGCTGGATGCGGGTGCCGGCCACCTCAAGGACTCGATCATGCCGCGCTATGCGGAGTTGATTTACAACGGCTTCTGGTTCAGCCCCGAGCGCGAGATGCTGCAGGCCTTGATCGACAAGAGCCAAGAGCATGTGACGGGTACCGTTCGTGTGAAGCTTTACAAGGGCTCGGCACGCACTGTGGCGCGCTGGTCGGACCACTCGCTCTACTCGGAAGCGCATGTGACCTTCGAGGATGATGCCGGTGCCTATGACCAGAAAGACGCACAGGGCTTCATTAAGCTCAATGCGCTGCGTTTGAAGCTTCTTGCAACGCGTGCCCGTCGGCTTTCGGGCAAGTAATTCCGGTTAACGGGAAATTAACGCATCGCCGTCAGGCGGTGCGTTTTTCGTTTCTGGCGCGCTCCACTGCATGTATGGCAAGCCGGATATCCTCGGCCGTTGTGCGGTGGTTGGTGATGGCGGCGCGGAGAACGGTGACGCCGTTAACCACAGTCGTCGAGAAAACCACCTCTCCTGACATTTGCAGATCCATGGCGATTCGCGTGTTGAGCGCGCTCTGATCCTTGGCGCTCAGTGTAGTGTCGGCGCTAAAGGTGCAGAGGTTGCTAACAACCGGAGCGGCGAGCGCCATGGCCGGGGTGGCCGAAATCAGATCCCCCATAAGCGCGGCTTGTGCACAGTTTGCTGTGATGGCAGCCCCCAGCCGTTCGGAGCCGTAATGCGCCAAAGCCGACCAGACCTTGAGCGCCCGATTGCCGCGCGACAGGTCGATGCCATAGTCGCAGAACCATGGTTCGCCGCCGCCCAAGCCTTGATCTTGCGCGGCGAGATAGGAGGGGCGGGCGGCGAATGCGGCGCGGTGTTCTGTTTCGTCGCGGATCAGGATGAGGCCGCAATCATAAGGCACATACATCCATTTATGGAAATCGCAGGCGAGTGAATCGGCGCGTTCTATTCCATTTGAAAGGCTGCGCCACGGCTCTTCGGCAAGCCTCGTCCATGCGCCGAATGCACCGTCGATATGCAGCCAAAGCCCATGCTTTTTTGCGAGGTCGGCCATGGCATGGAGATCATCGAAACGGCCAAGATCGACGGAACCCGCGGTGGCGATCAGCGCCATCGGGATAAGGCCATTTGCCTTGTCTGCAAGGATCA
>RFUP01000800.1 GCA_009922885.1 Paracoccaceae bacterium | reverse complement strand
GCCGGGGCTCTGCCCCGGACCCCGGGATATTTGGCAAAGAGAAAGCCGGAGTGGCGCCTTCGGGGGCGCGTTATTCCGGTTTTCCGAGGTATTTCTCGGCTTCCTTGCGGGCGAAGGGTTTCATCACTTTGCCGTTTTCCGCCATGAAGGCGCGGACGCGATCAGGATCGTGTTTGGAGAGATCGCGGAGCCACCAGGCCACGGATTTCTGGATGAACCATTCTGGATCGCGCACGTAGGTGGCGGCCCAGCCGAGGACGCGTTCGCGGGCTTCTAGTTCGGCGGGTTTGGGGAAGTTGAGCCGCGTGAGTTGCAGTGTGACGACCATGGCGGCGCGCCGAATCCAGTGGCTTTCGGATTTCGTCCACGCCTCGATCTGGTCGAGACGCGAGAGATCGGCCATGACGCGGCGCTGGCCTGCCATCATGGCGTGATCGGCGATGGCCCAGCTGTCGAGATCGGGGAGCCAGGCGCAAATCATCTGCCAGACGTCTTCATCGGGGCGGATTCGGGCCTGGGTGAGCAGTTTGGCGGCGGCGATGCGGGCCTCGAAGATATTCGTGTCCCACAGCGCGCGGGCGAGCGTGAGGCGTTCGTCGAGGGGCAGGGATTTGCGCCAGCCATCGGAGAGGTCATTCACCGAAGTGTTCGAGAGCCCGAGATAGGGGCGGGGCACCTTGTGGTACTCCGCCATGCCTTCGGCGCGGCCGGGCTCGATCTGGGCACGGAGTGCGGCGAGGGCGTCTTCGAGGGTCATTCCACAGTCACCGATTTGGCAAGGTTGCGCGGCTGGTCGACATCCGTGCCTTTGGCGGTCGCGGTGTGATAGGCGATGAGCTGGGCGGGGAGCGCGTAGAGGATGGGGGCGAGCACCGGATCGACATGCGGCATGATCAGGGTTTCCCAGACGCCGTCTCCGGCTTCGTTGCGGCCCTCTTTGTCGGTGACGAGTACGACTTTGCCGCCGCGCGCCATGACGACCACGGGCAACTTGTTGTCGATAAGCGCGATGGGGCCGTGTTTCAGCTCGCCGGAAGCGTAAGCTTCGGCGTGGATGTAGCTGATTTCTTTGAGTTTAA
>RFUP01000799.1 GCA_009922885.1 Paracoccaceae bacterium | reverse complement strand
CGGAAGACGTTCGACCGAAACCCGCAGCCCCTTGGGTGCAAGGCTTTCAATATGCGCCTTTAGAAGCTCATAGATTTTGTCTGGCGTTTGATTGGCAACCAGACGGCAGGTGATCTTGGCTTTCGCTTCACGCGGAAGCACCGTCTTGATACCGCCGCCTTGGTAGCCGCCCCATAGGCCGTTCATTTCAAGAGTGGGCCGAGCCCAAAGGTTTTCTCGGGTGCTATAGCCTTCTTCGCCGAAAACGTCCGGAATATCGAGGTCCCGGATGTATTCGCTTTCATCGAACGGGACACGAGCGATGGCTTCTTTGTCCGTTACAGTCAGCTCTATAACATCATCGTAGAAGCCTGGCACCGTGATGCGCCCATCGCGTCCTTTGAGTTCGGAAATGATCTGCGCCAGCCCTTGCAACGGGTTGGCAACGCCGCCGCCATGGATTCCCGAATGCAAATCGGACTTCGCGCCAGTGACCGTGATCTCGCATCCAACGAGGCCTTTCAGCCCGAGGAGGAGGCATGGTTCGCTTTCGCTCCATTGGCCTCCATCGGCAGAGATTATCATATCAGCCTTCAACATCTGGCTGTTGGCGCTGATAAATGGCGCGAGGGTCGGCGATCCGATCTCTTCTTGGCCTTCGAAGAAGAACTTGACGTTGACTGGCAGGGCGCCTGTTGTTTTCAGCATGGCCTCCGCTGCGAGGATTGGGGCCATCATCCCGCCTTTGTCATCGGATGCACCGCGGCCGTAGAGGCGGTCGTCACGGATTTCGGCGGCGAATGGTGGCGTTTCCCAAAGTTCGAAGGGTTCTGCGGGCTGAACGTCGAAATGCCCGTATAGCAAGACGGTTGGTTTTTCAGGGCCTGCATGGAGCCAATCGCCGTAGACAACTGGATGACCCTCTGTTGGATAGAGAGCGACATTCTCAGCTCCCGCAGCCTTTAATCTGCCTACGACCCATTCCCCAGCCGCCTGCACATCGGGCATGTGCTCAGGCTTGGCTGACACGGAAGGGATGCGCACAAGCTCGCGCAGTTCTTCAATGAAACGGCTTTGATTGTCGTCCAAATAGTTCTGCCA
>RFUP01000798.1 GCA_009922885.1 Paracoccaceae bacterium | reverse complement strand
CGGTTCCTCCTCTTTGTGGGGAGGTGCGGGCGGCCCTGCGAGGCGCTCCAGAATGGCGGGGCGGTCGTAGCTGGGGATGTCCGACGCCTTCTTACCCTCCAGAAGCCACGTCTGGATCTGCTCAATCGTCCAGGGGTTTTCGGCGCGCTTGGTGGCGGCGAAGATCTGGGCGCGGAAGGGGTCAACCGTCGGGACGGCGCCGTCTTTGATGGGAACGACCTTGCGAGGCTCCTTCTTGCCTTTGCTGACTGCAAGGCTGATTTCGATGGGGCCGCTGATGTGGCTCATGCACCGGATACGCACCCCGCCGACGCGCGCGCCCGCCCACCGAACGGACTCGTCACGCACCAGTTCCAGCGTGCGCCCGACGTAAGCGTCTCCGTCTTCGCCCCACGCGTAGACCAGAACGCGGCGCTCGGTTTTGCAGGGCTTCCAGGGGCGGAATCCACCGGAGAGGCGGATAATCACCGGTTGTTCCGGGGATGCGGAGACGGTGACCCCTTCGATCTTGACGATAATGGGGCCGCCAACGAGATCATCGGCGTTCAACTGGTCAGACTTCGCGACAATGGTAGGGCCAAGGTTAGCGGCCATGTTGGTGTCCTCCTGAGATAATGACTTCGCCGCCGTCCCCGTAAATGTAGGCGGGGAAGGCGAGATCTGCTTCGCCGGGGCAGGTTCCCGGCCAGTGGTTGTCCCGGATGCAGCGGGCAAGCGTCTCCATCGCGTAGGCGAGTTCTGCCTGTGCCTGTTCGAGCGGTTCCATGCCGATCCGGTAGACGGCCACGTCGTAAGGTGCTTTCGTTTCGACGGCGATAATGTAGACCATCGCCGGGGGATTGCCGGTGAGGGTGGCGATGCCGTTGCAGTAGTGTGCCAACTGCAAGTGGTAGCCGTTCTTTGCGGCTTCCTTTGCGAACAATCGCGGATCGACGGAGCCGCACCCTTTCATGTCGATCAGGATTCCCGGCTTTTGGGCGTCGGTCCTGCCTTTGCACCGGAGCTTGGTGCGCGGGTCCGTCCATTCAAGGGTGTTCTCAAATGTGGCGCCTTCATTGAGTCCTAGTCGTGCCAAACCCT
>RFUP01000797.1 GCA_009922885.1 Paracoccaceae bacterium | reverse complement strand
TCACATGCACCGCACGCGCCTGCGCCGCCAGCCCCGCAAATTCCACCGTGGCCGCGGGGGCGGTAAAATCGATCACTGCCTGCGCCTTTGCAAACGCCTCTAGCGGGTCATCGCTGACCGTCACGCCCAGCGCCGCGCCACCCATGGCAACGCCCACATCTTGGCCCACCCATGCATGGCCCGGCCGTTCGATGGCCCCCACCAATCGTGCCTTGGGACTGTCGCAAACCGTGCGGATCAGCATTTGCCCCATGCGCCCCGAGGCGCCCGTAATCACAATACCCGGCAGGTCGGTCATGTTTGCGTTCTCCATTTCGCTTGGGGGTTCATAGCGAAATCAACTCATCTTGGCAAAGGGCCCACAAAGGCGTAAGTGCGGGGCATGGCAAAGAACAAATTTCACGAAGGCCTTGGGCCAAGCCAGCGGCAATTGCGCGTGTCGGAAACCATCCGGCGCGCCCTGTCCGAGGTATTGGCGCGTGGCGATATTCACGACCCCGAGCTCAACCGCCTATCGATTACGGTGGGCGAGGTGCAATGCACGCCAGATCTAAAGATTGCCACTGCCTATGTCTTGCCGCTGGGCGGGCAAGGCCAAGATACGATCTTGCAGATGCTGGCCCGCAACAAAGCCGAATTGCGCCGCATGATTGGCCGTAAGCTTGGGCTAAAATTCACCCCCGATCTGCGGTTCCGTTTAGACGAAACCTTTGATCGTCTGGATGAAACCCGCCGCCTGTTTTCCGATGAAACCGTGCAGCGCGACATTGCCCAAACGGACGAAGACCCGCAGCCCGAATGACCCGGTGGCGCCATATCGTGGCGGGCCTGCTTGCCCTATGCGCCAGCCCGGCCAGCGCGGTTGAATGCCAAAACATTACCCATGCTGACATCAGTTTCACGCTGTGCAGCGTGGATGCGCAGGCCGAACAGATCGCACTGTTTTTGGATGCGCCCGATGGCCAGCGATTTGGCCATTTTTCAGCCCTAAGCCAGCATCTAGAGCAAACGGGCAAACGCCTGGCCTTTGCGATGAACGCCGGCATGTATCATCCCAATCGCGCGCCCGTGGGCCATTAT
>RFUP01000796.1 GCA_009922885.1 Paracoccaceae bacterium | reverse complement strand
ACCCACACCTAACTAACCACACACCAACTGCACCCCTGTTCCCCACACAGCTGGGCACAACATTCTCAGCCAATACGATGTGCCAGCTGTTCTTAGACATATACAAGAGCTGTGGATTGCGTGATGCCAGTTCACACAGTGGACGAAGAACATTTATCACACGCTTGGCAGCACGAGGTGTAGGTGTGCGTGTGTTGGCAGCATTAGCTGGGCATCAACACATCAGCACAACGCAGCGATACATTGATGTAAACGACGCACAGCTTGCTGGTGCAGTAGAGCTGATTTGATGCGAGTGCGTGGTGTGTGTGCAGTACGACTGCAGCCGGCACGCGAGCTGCGACACACGGAGTGGCTATCTAAGCACATACCCCATTCAGCTCAGCTGTGTGCTGCACAGTGTAAGGTGAGTGAACTTGAAGCTGAGCTTGCAGTCATACTCAGTGCCCACAAACAAGAAGAGCGAGCCTAAGCCCGCTCTTCCCGTATCAACACTTCTAACTGATATTAGAAGGTGAAGAACACACCAGCCGACAGAACGCCGCGGCTTGCTGCAGTGGTGGTGTAGCCTGCGTCGAACGATGCGCCGCCACCCAGGTCGTAGCTCATGCCTACGCCCGATGCGTTGCCCGCATCTTCGCTTGCAACAAAGCCATACACGTTCATGCCGGCCGAAACATCGTAGCCGCCTTTCAGCGAGGTCTTAGCAACATCAACACCAGCTGCGCTTTCGTTGATGCCGTGTGCCAGAGCAACCCAGCCGTTGCCGATGCTCATGCCAGCGGTGATCAGGGTGATCGAGCCGCCTGCGTCCAGATCTTCGTAGCCGGCACCAACAGTGATGTCGCCCATCGAGAAGCTTGCACCATAAGCTGTTGCGCCATCGCTGTCGGATGCGTGCAGACGCAGACCGTTTGCCGAGTAGATCACTTCAACACCGTTGGTCGCGCCAGCGCCACCCGACGAGTAAGCGGTCCAGCCCCACGAGCCGCCAGCGTTGTTGGTGGCAATGCTGTGGAAGCCGTTGCCTTCCAGGCCAACACCAGCCGAGTTGGTGTTCATGTACAGGTTCGGGGTGGA
>RFUP01000795.1 GCA_009922885.1 Paracoccaceae bacterium | reverse complement strand
TTCGCCTAAGGCGATCGCCGCCAAAAGCGCCAGCCGCATGTTGCGCCAGCACCGACATGCGCCACAATATATTGTTCCTGCTTCCTACCCTTATTTTCAAAAACCTATTCAAATTGAATGCTTTAAGCGACAAAGCTAATATGCTATGGTGCAAGCAAATCAATAAGCCAGACCGGAAAACCGGCGGCACGAGGCAGAATAAGGGCAAGAACGTGAAGGATCGGCAGAAATGGCCGGGCCGCAGGGGCCTGTATATTTTCGCGGCATTATGGATGCTTATCGTGCTGCCGCTCAGCGCGGTGGCCGCCCCTTTTGCGGCGCTGGTGATGGATGCCCGCACCGGCGAGGTGTTGTATTCCTCGAATGCCGATACCCAGTTGCACCCCGCCTCGCTGACAAAAATGATGACACTTTATGTGGCGTTCGAGGCCATCGAGAACGGTGAAATCACCCTAGATACACCTGTGCGCATCTCGTCCAAGGCAGCCTCGAAACCGCCCAGCAAACTGGGGCTAAAGGCCGGGCAAAAAATAAAGCTGCGCTACCTTATCCGCGCCTCGGCGGTAAAATCGGCCAATGACGCCGCCACCGCCATTGGCGAGGCGATCGAAGGATCAGAAGCCGCTTTTGCCCGCCGCATGAACCGCACTGCCAAGGCCATGGGCATGACGCGGACGCATTTCAAAAACATGAGCGGCCTTACCGAAAGCGGGCATCTCTCTACCGCCCGCGACATGACCATTTTGGGCCGTCAGCTGTTTTACGACTTCCCGCAATATTACAACCTGTTCTCGCGCCGCCAAACCGATGCAGGGGTGCGCACCGTCTATAACACCAATCGCAAATTGCTGTCGGCCTATAAGGGGGCCGATGGCATCAAAACCGGCTATACCAGCACCGCCGGGTTTAACCTTGTCGCCTCGGCCGAGCGCAATGGCGAACGGATCATCGCCACTGTGTTTGGGGGCCGCTCCTCGAATGCGCGCAACGCCAAGGTGGCTGAATTGCTTGATTTGGGCTTTAAACGCGCACCCCGCCAAGTGTCCGAGCGCCCCCCGCGCAAACCCAATTACCAAGACC
>RFUP01000794.1 GCA_009922885.1 Paracoccaceae bacterium | reverse complement strand
GGCGCTGGCAGGGCCGGCCAGGGCGGCGCCCAGGGGCAGGCTGGCGGCACCTGCCAACAGGCTGCGGCGGTTCAGGGTGGGGTTCGTCATGCGTGCTCTCCGTGTTGGGCGGCGCGAAACGACAGCGCCACAAGTGTGTGGTAGGGTGAAATTGCAACCTGTCCACGAAGTTTTTTTTGCTTCTCACGCGCAGTTGATGACCCCGCGCTTTCTGGACAAATCCCCGCCCATGTGACACATGGCGCTGGACCAAGGAGCATCCTATGACCACCACCCGTTTCGCCCCGTCGCCTACTGGCTATATCCATGTGGGCAACCTGCGCACCGCGCTGATGAATTATCTGATTGCCCGCAAAGCGGGCGGCACGTTTATTCTGCGCATTGATGACACCGACCAAGAGCGCTCGAAACAGGAATATATCGACCAGATCCAACGCGATCTGGAATGGTTGGGCCTGACGTGGGACCGCATTGAATACCAGTCCAAACGCCTAGATCGCTACGCCGATGCGGCGCAGAAACTGCGCCAGATGGGCCGGTTTTACGAGGCGTTTGAAACCCCGACCGAGCTGGATTTGAAGCGCAAGAAACAGTTGAACATGGGCAAACCCCCGGTCTATGACCGGGCGGCGCTGGCGCTGAGCGCAGATGAAAAAGCCGCGCTGCTCGATCAGCGTGGCCCCGGTGTGTGGCGTTTCATGCTGGATCAGCAGCGCATTGACTGGACCGATGGTATTTTGGGCGACATCTCGATCGATGCGGCCAGCGTATCGGACCCGGTTTTGATCCGGGCCGATGGGCAGGTGCTGTATACGCTGGCCTCTGTTGTGGATGACACGGAAATGGGTGTGACCAATGTGGTGCGCGGCTCGGACCACGTGACCAACACCGCCACCCAAATTCAGATCATTCAGGCGCTGGGCGGCGCGGTGCCCGCTTTTGCCCACCATTCGTTGCTGACCGGCCCACAGGGCGAGGCGCTGTCGAAACGCTTGGGCGCCTTGTCGATCAAGGATTTGCGCGCGCAAGGGGTAGAACCTTGGGCGCTGTTGTCGTTGATGGCGCGGCTTGGCTCGGCCG
>RFUP01000793.1 GCA_009922885.1 Paracoccaceae bacterium | reverse complement strand
TTGGCATTGCGTGGCCCAGTGGGCGTTATCGGCGCGCTGTGCCCAGACGAGGTGCCATTGCTGGGCTTGATCTCGGTTTTGGGGCCAGCGCTGGCCATGGGAAACTGCGCCGTTGTGGTGGCCTCGCAGCCCTTTCCCTTGGTGGCGGGGCCGGTTTATCAGCTGCTAGAGACATCAGATATTCCTGCAGGTGTGGCCAATATTTTAACGGGCATGCATCGTGAACTGGCCCCGCATATGGCCCGCCACGCCGGCATTGATGCGGTCTGGGGGTTCAGCCACACCAACCTTTCGGCCGAAATCGAGACCGCCAGCGCCGACACGCTGAAACGCACATGGGTGAACAATGGCCGCACCCGCGATTGGTTTGGCCCCGAAGGCGCTGGGCGTGCCTTTTTGGACGCGGCGACCGAGGTAAAAACCGTTTGGGTGCCCTATGGGGAATAGGGCACCCAAGGTTTAGTTGGCGGCCAGCCCCTGCGGCTGGCCCACAACGACAAATGTCAGCAGCTCTGGGTTCATCAGGCGCCGGGCCACGCGGGCCACATCGGCCTGGGTTACCGCCTCGATACGGGCATTGCGGGTGTTGACGTAATCGCGATCAAACCCCTGCAACTGCATGCCCACGATGATCTTGGCAATCGGGCCATTGCCATCAAAGCGCAACGGATAGGCGCCGGTCAGATAGGTGATTGCATCTTGCAATTCCTCGGCGCTGACACCGTTTTCAGCGGCCTCGGCCCATTGTTTGCGGATCACAGCCACCGCCTCGGCCACGCGGTCATTGGCCGAAGAGACCGAGCCTTGCCACAAATCGGCGTAATCCTTGTCGCCCAGATAGGTATAGATGCCATAGGTCAGGCCACGCTTTTCACGCACCTCCGCCATCAAGCGGCTTTCAAAACCACCCCCGCCCAAAATGTGATTAAGCACGAAGGCGGGAAAGAAATCAGGGTCGTCCAACCCCAAGCCCGGCTGGCCAAACAACACCACCGATTGTGGCGTGGGAAAATCAACCACATGCACCCCGCCATCAAATGCCAAGGGCGCAGGCCCCGGCAGGGTGGCCTGCGCTGTGGG
>RFUP01000792.1 GCA_009922885.1 Paracoccaceae bacterium | reverse complement strand
CCGGTTTACTGCACGAAAATTGTCTCGCGGCTGGTGCGGACCTACACGGACCGGCATGGGCTGAAATTTTTGTTGCAGGAAATGCTGGGTGTGGACATCTCGAAGCAGCAGCAATCCTCGGATTGGGGCGCGGAGACGCTCACAGCGGCGCAACTAGACTACGCGGCATCAGATGTTCTGCATCTGCATCGCTTGAAAACCGCGCTCGACAAGATGCTTGAACGCGAGGGGCGGGTTGAAATTGCCCAGTCCTGTTTCGATTTTCTTCCAACACGTGCCCGCCTCGATCTGATGGGCTGGCCAGACACAGATATATTCGCGCACACATGACCCAGACCGATGCTTTCCTTGCCGTAGCCCGGCGCGTGATCCAGACCGAAGCGGAAGCGCTTGGCCTTCTGGCGCAATCTCTGGACGCTTCTTTTGCGCGTGCCGTGGAGCTGATGCTCTCGGCCAAGGGGCGGATCATCATCTCCGGTATGGGTAAATCCGGCCATATCGGGCGGAAGATCGCGGCCACGCTGGCCTCGACGGGAACGCCTGCGCAATTCGTGCATCCGGCGGAAGCGAGCCATGGCGATCTGGGCATGATCTCGGAGAGCGATGTGGTGCTGATGCTCTCGAATTCGGGTGAAACGCCGGAGCTGGCGGATATTATCGCCTATACGCGGCGGTTCGGGATTCCGCTGATCGGGGTAGCCTCACGGCCGGAATCGACTTTGCTCAAGGCATCTGATGTGGCGTTGGTGCTGCCGCGTGCGCCGGAAGCCTGCGGCACGGGGATTGTGCCGACGACCTCGACGACGATGACCTTGGCGCTGGGTGATGCACTGGCGGTGGCCTTGATGGAGCACCGCCGCTTCACGCCGGAAGACTTCCGCGAGTTCCATCCGGGCGGCAAGTTGGGGGCGCAGCTTTCGCGGGTGAGTGACCTGATGCACACGGGCGATGCACTGCCTTTGGTGGCTGAAGGCACGCCGATGGGGGATGCGCTTTTGACGATTAGCCAGAAAGGCTTCGGCGTGGTTGGCGTGACCGACGATGCCGGGCGTTTGGCAGGGATCGTGACGGATGGTGACT
>RFUP01000791.1 GCA_009922885.1 Paracoccaceae bacterium | reverse complement strand
CCAGCGCATGGATTTTGGCCACGGGAAATTGCGCACTGCGTTTTCCAGCACCTCGGCCACGATCTCGGGCGCCGCGCGCCCGGGCTTTTCGATGGTGGCAAAATACACTTGGCCTTTTTTCTCGTCACGAATTTCCAGCTGATCGCGGGTCAGGCCTGCGCCGCGCAAAAACCCTTCGATGGCCTGTTCCGGGGCATCCACACGCGGGCCTTTACGCTCTTCGCGCAAGGTGGGCGAGGCCGCCAGCAGCCCCTCGACCGCCAAGGTCAGCCGGCGCGGCGTGGCAAAGCTGGCAGCGCCGCCATAGGTAAGCACCGCCTCGACCAAGCCGGTGGTGACAAGCTTTTTCAAATCTTGCGCCGCACGCGCCTGCATGCGGGCCGGGATTTCCTCGGAAAACAATTCGATCAGCAAATTGGGCATATCAGTTGGCCTCCGGCTCGGGGCAATCTTCGGGGGTGGGTTGGCCGTCGAACACCTTTTCCCCGCAATGGTTTATTTGATGCCAGACAAAGCCGCGCCCATCGGGCAGGACAGCAACGATCCGGTCAATTCCGTACACGTGGTTTTCCTTGCCCATAAAGGCCAAGGCCATGCCCGCCTCGAGCGCATCGCCAATCTCTTCGGCGTTGAAACAAGAAAACCAGCCCGGCGCCTGCAGCGGCACGGGTTTGTCATAGGGTTTGTGGGTTTCGCTCAGCATGGCCAAGCTGTTTGGCGTGGTGAAACACGCCCGGTAGCGGATAGGGCTGCTGCTGGCATCGATGGCTTGGAACTGCTCATAGGCCACCGGCATGGGCTGGCCGCTGGCCAGGCCTGTGATCTGCACATCGGTTTGCCCGTTCGCCACCACCTCTTCGTAATAGCCGTAAACTTGCAGGTAATATACGCCCACACCCGCCGCCAAGGCCGAGCACAAGATTAAAGCCGCCAAAAACTTGCCCATCAGCCTGCATACCCCCCAGCTTCGGTTTGAACAAAGGCATCAGCGCATTTCTTGGCCAAGGCCCGCACCCGCCCGATATAGCTTTGGCGTTCGGTCACGGAAATAACGCCCCGGGCATCAAGCAGGTTAAAAAT
>RFUP01000080.1 GCA_009922885.1 Paracoccaceae bacterium | reverse complement strand
TACGCGCCGAAGCCGCCCGATCCTTGGGCATCACAGGTGCCGCCCATTCGATGAGCCGATCCGCCTCTGTATCAGGATCGAACGTAAGACGCCCCAGATCTGGATGCGTAAGCGTCAACCGCCCCGCAGCCTCATCCATCGTGGCCTCGATCGCCATCAATCCCGGCGCTTTGGAGCCGCGAGAGAAATGCACGCAAGGCACCCAGTGATCGCCCGTTGCATCTGACGCTTCATGCGCCACAGCCCAACGGCGATCATAGGGCAGGCATTTGCCCACCTCCAAAAGCGCTTGTCCCACGGTCTCGCGACCGTGGGACTTTAAAGGATAGCGCCAGATTTCAGCGAGGCTCAGGCTCATTTACCCTTCCCGCTTGGCGCCGCCGCTTTCTTCTTGAAACCGGAGCGGATGTTACCAAACACATCTGGCCTAAATCCATGGCTCCGCATGATCAGATATTGCTGCGTGAACGTGATCGTGTTGTTCGCGATCCAGTAGATGATCAGGCCGGATGCAAACGTCCCGAGCATAAACATGAACACCCACGGCATCCAGGCGAAGATCTGCGCCTGCATCGGGTCGGTGGGCGCCGGATTGAGCTTCTGTTGCAGCCACATCGAAATCCCCAAGAGGATCGGCAGAACACCGAGCGAGAGGATAAAGAGGAAGCTGTCAGGCGTCGGCGTCGAATACGGCAGCAGACCGAACAGGTTCAGGATCGATGTCGGATCGGGGGCAGAAAGGTCATGGATCCAACCGATCCACGGCGCATGACGCAGTTCAAGCGTGACGAAAATCACCTTGTAGAGCGAGAAGAAGATCGGGATCTGCAAAAGGATCGGCAAGCAGCCCGCAGCGGGGTTCACCTTTTCCTTCTTGTAAAGCTCCATCATCTCCTTCTGGAGGCGCTGACGGTCATCACCGCAGCGTTCCTTGAGCTTCTCCATCTCCGGCTGAAGCTCTTTCATCTTCGCCATCGACGAATACGACTTATAGGCCAGCGGGAACACGAGCGCCTTGATCACCAGCGTCAGCCCGATGATCGCCCAGCCCATCGACCCAGCCACACCCAGAGATTTCAGAGTGGCGTTCAGCCAATGCAGAACCGCAAAAATGGGCTTCGTGAGGAAGAAGAACCAACCCCAGTCGATGGAGTCGAGGAAACCCGTGATACCGCCTTCGTTCTGGTAGGCACGGATGGTTTCCCATTCTTTCGCACCAACAAAAAGCTGCGTTGTAACGCTATCGGTTGCCCCTGCTGCCACTGTGCGCGTCGGCAACACAGCTTCGGCTTGATAGAGGTTGCGGTTGCTGTCGTATTTCACGACCGATTTGAACGGCGCGCCTGAGGCCGGAACCAGCGTCGACATCCAATAATGGTCCGTGAAACCAACCCAACCACTCTCGGCAACCTGGTTCACATCAGCGAGCGCACCTTCCCGATCATTGAAGTCGAAGTCTTCGATATCGGCGTATTTCACTTCCGCAAGCTTGCCATCCGACATCGAGATGGATCCCTCGTGCAGAATGAAGAACTTCTTGAGGTTCTTCGGCTCGCCATGACGAACGAGGATCCCGTAGGGCGCGATATTGGCGTCCGCACCGGAGGCATTCTGAACGCTCTGCGTCACTGTGAAGAGGAAATCGTCGTCCACAGCGATCACGCGCGTAAACGTCAGCCCTTTGCCGTTATCCCAAGTCAAAGTCACCGGCGTTGCGGGCGTCAGCTTGTCGCCACTCGCCAATGTCCATTCGGTATTCGCCCCCGGAACATCTTCCGCTGCGATCCCTTGCCCGGCGGCCCAGCCATACAGCGCGTAATACGCCTGATCCGAGCCCAGCGGAGCCAGAACCGTTACGATATCCGATCCGTCTTCCAGCGTTTCGCGGAAGTCCTTGAGGCGAATATCATCGATGCGGCCGCCAAGAAGCGAAAGCGAGCCCGAAAGGCGCGGCGTCTCGATATCCACGCGCGGCGATTTGGCCAAGGCTTCTGGCGCTGTTTCTGGCGCAGCGGCCTCCTGATTGGCCGTCGTGGCCGCAGCCGTTGGCGGCAACGCGCCCTCAACAGGTGCCGTCACAGCAGCAGGCTCTGCTACCGTTTCCTGTTCCGGTGGCGGGAAAAGGAGGAACCAAACCAGAATGACGACGAAGCTCAGCGCCGTTGCCAAAATGAGGTTCTTGTTCTGATCGTCCATCGCGCGTCTTCTTCCGTGCAAGCCTTGGGAGGTCAGCGGTGGTTCAACAGACTGCACCCCCAAAGGTCAAGCGGATTCCGCCCAACTGGCCCGAAGTCCCATCGCGAAACCGCGCATATTCACTGCAAACTCTGCCTTGCGCTCTCAGGCTTTCCTCAATTCAGCACGATCAATTCTCTTCTCGGTGCGGCTCTTTATCCAATCGATCGTTTGCTCGAACGCCATTGGTCGCGCGATCCCGAAGCCTTGAACGTAATTGCAGCCGATTTCTCCAAGGCAGATCTGCTCGCCCATGGTTTCCACGCCCTCCGCCAGCGTTTCGAGGCCCAAGCGCTCTGCCAAGCCAAGGATCGCCACAACCATCTGATGTTGCTCCGGATCGCGATCAAGCTTCATAACGAAAGAGCGGTCTATCTTGATGCGCCGCACGGCAAAGCGCCGCAGCGAAGTGATTGAGGCATGTCCGGTGCCGAAATCGTCCAGATCGACCGAGCATCCGAGCTTCGCCAACCCGTTGATCGACAGGGCCACCGAATCATCCACCGCTGTCGACACCACCGTTTCGAGCACCTCGATCGTTAACCGCTCTGCCCCGAGGTCGTGATGGTCCAGCTCCCACCTGATCCGGTCCACCAACGCAGGGTCGCGCAGCTCTGCCGCCGAAAAGTTCACCGCCACACTCGGAACCTCTACGCCCGCGCCATCCCAAGCCCTCAAGGCCCGGTATGCTTCTTGCCGCATAACCTCTCCCAACCGCGGCAAAAGCCTCGCCCCCTCCAGGACTGGCAGGAATTCTGCAGGCGCGATCAGCCCGCGCTCGGGATGTATCCACCGCGCCAAAACCTCGAACCCGCTCAGAACGCCGTCCACTGCAGAGACCTGCGGCTGGAACCACGCGCGCATCTCTCCATTCTCCAAAGCCTCCGCCGCCTCTGCCGCCATCAACCCCTGCACGGCCCGGGAACTCTGCATTCCCTTATCGAAAGCCCGGATCGCCGAAGGCCCGTTGTTCTGCGCCTCGCGGAAAGCCGCAGAGGCCGCCTCGTAGATCGCTTCCACGGATTTCCCCGGATTGCGCGATGTCAGGCAAAAGCCAGCGGACACCGTCAAATGCACGACCGCCCGATCCAGCCTCAGAGGTTTCTCGACCGCCCGTTGCATCCTTTCGCCCAACCGCAATGCGGCCTTGTGGTCCATGTTCTTGCCAGAGGCCGTGATTACGCAGACAAGCCCGTCGGACATCGAGAACACGTGATCCCGCCCGCGCAATTCCGCCTGAAGCCTTTCGACGAACTCCGCCGTCATGATCTCCATGGCACCGGCTCCAAAACGTTCGCGCAATCCCTCGCGATCATCGAAACCAAGCACCATCACCGCAGCCACCCTGCGATCCCTCGCATAGTCGGACAATACCTGCTCGATCGCTTCCGCCGCGCTTCCGGCCTCGCTCTCGGCACGCGGCTTCGGCAATAACAGATGCAGAAGTGGCAATCCAATCGCCACCCCGAGAAGCCAAGGCTCCCCGCCGATCCAATAGGCCCCAAGAACAACAGCTGGCAGAAACGCCAGTATCTGGGGGCCATCGATGGCCTCTGCGGCTCGGCTGGCGATCTGTCGAAGATTGCCCGGTAACTTCCGTCGCATCCGACACCTTTCCCGTTTTGTTCCGGGTCAGATGTACTGCGCCTTTCTCAACCGAGCCTTAACGCAAGCGCGGTGTATCAGGATCATTTGCCTCGAATTCGATCTTCCCGCGCTCCAAAGCCAGAAAATCGAACAACGACGTATCCAGCATATGCGATGGCCGCACAGTCGTCAGGGCCCGGAACATCTTCTGGCGCCGCCCCGGGCTGCGCCGTTCCCACTCATCCAGAATGCCCTTCACCTGCTGTCGCTGCAGCCCGTCCTGCGATCCGCAGAGATCACAGGGAATGATCGGATAGTTCATCGCCTGCGCGAATTTCTCGCAATCTGCCTCGGCCACATGCGCCAAAGGCCGATAGACAAACAAATCGCCTTCTTCGTTCAAGAGCTTCGGCGGCATCGTCGCCACGCGCCCGCCATGGAACAGATTGAGGAAGAAGGTTTCGAGGATATCATCCCGATGATGCCCCAGAACCACGGCCGAGCAGCCCTCTTCCCGTGCAATGCGATAGAGATTCCCCCGCCGCAACCGCGAGCACAAGGCACAATACGTCCGCCCCTGGGGCACCTTATCCATAACGATGGAATAGGTATCCTGATACTCGATCCGGTGCGGCACGCCCATCTTGTTCAGGAACTCTGGCAGAACGGTCGCCGGAAAGCCCGGCTGCCCCTGATCGAGATTACACGCCAACAATTCGACCGGCAAAAGCCCGCGCCATTGCAACTCGTGCAAAATCGCCAGCATCGTGTAGCTGTCCTTGCCGCCAGACAGGCAGACCAGCCACTTCGTCCCCCGCTCGATCATCCCGTAGCGTTCGATTGCCTCACGCACATCCTGAACAATCCGCTTTCTGAGCTTCTTGAATTCCGTGGATTTCGGCGCCCCGTGGAACAGCGGGTGGATATCATCCAGATCGTCTAGCATTCCCTGCCCTCACCAGCGCCCTCACGTCGCGAGGCCACGCTTTCTCTTTTCCAAATATCCCCGCCGGAGGCCCCCGAGGTGGCGCGCCCGCGCCACCGAGACAACCAGCGCGGCGCAGCCGCTCCTTTAATGCCGATGCGCCGCGTCATGCTCCGGATCGGCACCCGGCACTGGATCATATCCCATGGCCCCCATCGGATGGCAGCGCAAAATCCGCTTCGTCGCGTAATAGGTGCCTTTGATTCCGCCATGCCGTTCCAACGCTTCGAGCGCATAGGCCGAACAGGTCGGCTGGAAACGGCAGTTGAAGCCCACCCAAGGGCTGAAAACCATCCGGTAGATCCGCAGCGGCAAGGCCACCACATGCGCCAGTGGGCTCATGCTCGCCCCCCGTGAATGCGCGTCAGCGCGGCTTCCAGATCGGCTTTGAGTGCTTCCCAAGGCCGCTCCGCCGTCACAGCGGGCCTGCCCACTAGCACATAATCCCAGCCAAGCTGCCCAAGCTCCGGCAAAACCGCGCGCGCGGCTTCCCGCAACCGCCGTTTCGCCCGGTTCCGCGCCACAGCATTGCCGACCTTTTTCGAACAGGTGAAGCCGACGCGAATCCCTTCGGCCTCGCCCGGTTCCCGCCGCCGCGCTTGCACCAGCATCGAACCAGCTGTCTGCCGCTTCGCCGCCGCCGCTTTCAGGAACTCCGAGCGCTGCTTGAGAACCGTCAGACAAACGGAAGCCGCCGGAGGCCTTGCTCCCTGCCCGCGTTCTGCGGTCGAGGGGGCCTCCGGCGGCATGATACCGTCTTCCCTTAGGGGATGGCTCAGGCGCACAGCACCTTACGGCCGCGTGCACGGCGCGCGTTCAGAACCTTGCGGCCGCCCTTGGTGGCCATGCGGGAACGGAAGCCGTGGCGCTTCTTGCGAACGAGCTTCGAGGGTTGATAGGTGCGCTTCATCGCTCCATCTCCATTCACTAGCCGCCCAACAGGGGCGGAATTCCATGCGGGGGGAGGTAGCGGAATCGCCACGTCCCGGGTGTTCGGAGCCCGGTCTATAGGCAGAGGCCCAAGCACTGTCAAACCCTGCCAGCCGATTTTTGCAATATTTTCCGGGCAGGCAACACGGCAAATGTTTCAAACCCGCTCTACAGCCAGAATTCACCCCCGAATTCCACACAACCGATCAAGCGGCCGTGATCGGGGGTGCGGTGTCGCGCAAAATCCGGCACAACATTCACACATCAACGCCGAGGGTTCATGTCTACTCCCAAGTCCTCCCCGCTCCTCCGGAATCTCCCTCTGCTGGCTCTTCTCACCGGAACCGCCGCGGGCCTTTATTTTCTGCGCGGCACTCTTTCTTTCGAGACTCTCTCGGAACATCGCGAAGCGCTCCTTGCCTTCCGCGACAGCCATTACGCGCTTGCCATCCTGCTTTTCCTCTCGGCCTATATCGCAATCGTAGCCTTCTCCCTTCCCGGCGGTACGATTGCGACGCTCGCAGGCGGATTTCTCTTCGGCACCTTCCCCGGCGTGGCCTTCAACGTCCTCGGCGCCACCCTCGGCGCAACCCTGCTCTTCCTCGCGATCCGCGCCGGGTTCGGCGAGCGGCTCGCCCGGAAGATATCACTCTCCGAAGGCCCCGTTGGTCGCATCAAGCGGGGAATCGACGCGAACCAATGGGAAATGCTCTTCCTGATCCGCCTCGTGCCCGCCGTGCCCTTCTTTGTCGCGAATATCCTGCCTGCTCTCCTCGCCGTGCCGCTCCACCGCTACGTCATCACCACGTTCTTCGGCATCATGCCTGCAACGCTTGTGTTCACCTCGATTGGCGCGGGACTTGGCGAAGTTTTCGCTGCAGGCACGCGCCCCGATCTAGGAGTGATCCTCACGCCGCAAGTCCTTGCTCCCCTACTGGGTCTAGCAGGCCTCGCAATCCTTCCTATCTTCATCAAGGCTCTGCGTCGCCGGAAAGGCTTGGAATGACACGTTCTCTCACAACAGACCTGCTTGTGATCGGCGCTGGCTCCGGCGGTTTGTCCGTTGCCGCAGGCGCAGCACAGATGGGGGCCAGCGTTGTCCTTCTGGAAGGCCACCGCATGGGTGGCGACTGCCTCAATTTCGGATGCGTCCCCTCGAAGGCCCTCCTCGCTGCCGCCTCACACGCCCATGCCAGCCGCGCAGGCACCCGCTTTGGCGTCACAACCACCGCCCCGCAGATCGACTACGCCGCCGCGCAAGCCCATGTCGCCGCCACCATCGCCCATATCGCCCCCGTCGATAGTCAGGAACGCTTCGAAGGCCTCGGCGTCCATGTCATCCGCGACTTTGGCCGCTTCACCGACCCGAACACCGTGATGGCGGGTGAAACGGAAATCACGGCCCGCCGGATCGTGATCGCCACAGGCTCTTCCCCCGCTCTTCCCCCGATTCCTGGCCTCGCGGAAACGCCGTTTCTCACCAATGAAACGCTCTTCGACCTCCGCGAAAAGCCGGATCATCTCCTCATCCTTGGCGGCGGCCCAATCGGTCTCGAAATGGCGCAAGCCCACGCGCGCCTCGGATGTCGTGTAACGGTCCTCGAAGCTGCCGAAGCGCTTGGCCGCGAAGACCCCGAAGCCCGCGCCCTCGTTCTTGAAACCCTGCGCGCCGAAGGCGTCGACATCCACGAAAGCACGCCCGTTACGAAAGTCGCAGGCGAACCGGGCGCGATCACCCTCACCGCCATGAACGGCGCGCAGTTTTCCGGCACCCATCTCCTCGTCGCTACAGGCCGCAAACCCAATATCGACCGCCTCAACCTCGCCGCCGCTGGCATCGCCTACACCCCCAAGGGCATCACCACCGATGACCGCCTCCGCACCACCAACCGCCGCGTCTATGCCATCGGCGATGTGGCGGGCGGCGCGCAATTCACCCATCTCGCGGGCTACCACGCTGGCCTGATCATCCGCGAAGTGCTCTTCGGCCTGCCCGCACGCGCCTCCATGGCCCATATCCCGCGCGCCACCTACACCTCCCCCGAACTCGCCCAGATTGGCCAGACCGAAGCCGAGGCACGCTCAAAGCATGGACCCAAACTCGAAATCTCCCGCTTCGATCTCGAACACAACGATCGCGCCATCGCCCAGAACATCGCCCGCGGCTTCATCAAGGTTATGATCGTCAAAGGCCGCCCCGTCGGCGTTACCATTGTCGGGCCGCAGGCAGGCGAGAATATCGCGCTCTGGTCGCTTGCGATTGCACAGAACCTCAAACTCTCCGCCATCGCAGGCCTCGTCGCGCCCTATCCAACGCTTGCCGAAATGTCGAAACGCGCTGCGGGGGCCTATTTCTCGCCCCGCCTCTTTGATAATCCTTGGATCAAGCGCGTTGTCCGTGCGGTGCAACGTTTCCTGCCCTGAGAGGATCATGTGCGGTTCTTGAACTCCCTTTCCGGTCGGTTCCTGATTCTGACAGTGCTGTTCGTCATGCTGGCGGAAGTGCTGATCTTCGTGCCTTCCATCGCTCGGTTCCGCGAAGACTACCTGCTCGACCGCCTCGAACGCGCCCAAATCGCCTCGCTGGCCCTCCTCGCCGACGCCAAGATCTCACCCGACCTCGAAGAAGAACTCTTGCGCAACGCAGGCGTCTTCAACGTCGTCCTCCGTCGCGACGAGGTGCGCCAACTGGTCCTGCAGGCCCCGATGCCCGCCCCCATCGACCAGACCTTCGATCTCCGCAGCCCCACCGCCTTCAGCCTCATCCGCGACGCCACCCAAGTTCTGTTCGACCCCACCCCGAAAGTTATTCGCGTGATCGGCCAGCCCGTGCGCGATGCGGGTCTCCTGATCGAAGTCACCATGGAAACCG
>RFUP01000790.1 GCA_009922885.1 Paracoccaceae bacterium | reverse complement strand
CCAGTGGGGCTTGATGTAGCTGACATGGGCGCACCATGAGCCTTCGGCCTGGGCGATGAATTCCATGGCTTTGGTGGTGAGCCATGGGGTTTCGCTGTCTTCCTCGCGGATATTGGCGGGCTTGTCGGCGTTTTTCATGAACCAGCCGGAGGCCATATCGGGGCCGTCGGTGCCGGAGTTGGCGAAGTCGTGCCACGGGTTTTCGGCCTCGTAGCCTTTGGATTTCAGGTATTCGTTATAGGGGCTGCGTTTCTGGTCATAGAAGCCGTCGGGGCCTTCGGCCCAGAGGCCGTCGTCGCGGACCCAGACATCGAAGCCGCATTCGGCTTGGCGGGCACCGATGAGGCTGTCGGGTTCGAGGCCGAGGCGGGCCATGCCTTCGGCGTCGGCGACCATGTGGGTTTTGCCGATGAGCCAGCAGCCCATGCCCGCTTTGCGGAGATGGTCGCCCATGGTTTGCTCGCCGATGCGGAGGGGGAAGCCGTTGAACTGGGCACCGTGCGATGAGGCGTAGCGGCCGGTGTAGGTGGACATGCGCGAGGAGCCGCAGATGGGCGACTGGCAATAGGTGCGGGTGAAGCGGACGCCCATTTGCGCGATGCGGTCGATATGCGGGGTGTGGAGCGTGGGGTGGCCTGCGCAGGAGAGGTAATCCCAGCGGAGTTGGTCGAACATGATGAAAAGGATGTTCTTTTTGGGCTGGGCTGGGGTGTTCATGAGAACCTCAGAGGTCGATGGTGAGCACGCCGCCTGCGTCGCGGGCGCGGGACTGGCACAGGATGATCGTATCTTTGCGCTGGGCGTTTGACAGCACGAAATCGCGGTGATCGGCTTCGCCTTCGATAAGGCCGCATTTGCAGACGCCGCAGATACCGTCAGAGCATTTCACGTCTACGGGTACGCCGTTTTCCTGCAGCACATCCGAGATGGACTTATCTGCCGGAACCAACAGTTCTTTGCCCGATCTGGAAAGTTTGACAGTGAACTCATGGTTTACATAATCAGGCTGCTCGGGGACCGAGAAATACTCCAGATGTCTTGCGTCTTCAGGAAAACCCTGATTTTCGGCGGCTTTCATTA
>RFUP01000789.1 GCA_009922885.1 Paracoccaceae bacterium | reverse complement strand
CGGATGCGCGGCTCTTCGGGGGGGCGGAAGCCCCCGACAGGGAAGCCATCGTGCGGCAAATGTTGCCTTACATTTCAAAGCATTGCGAGGAAGGTGGCCGCGTGCATCAGGTAACGCGCCACATGCTTGGGCTTTTCCACGGCCAACCCGGTGCGCGGATGTGGAAGCGGATGCTGTCGGACGGCGTGGCCAAGCCGGGGGCGGATGTGGGGGTTGTGGAAGCGGCCCTCGACGCGGTTCTGGAAGAAAAAGCCAAGGCCGAGCGGGCGGCCTAAACCCCGCTTCCGAAGCGTATGGATTGCGTCTGGCAAGCGTATGGCAAGCGTCATGACGCTTCGGCGGCGCGCGGGGTGCGGGCGGGGTGTTATCTCGTCAGTAACTTGGAGATGGCGGCGGAGGAAAAGCACAGGCTGGCCGTTTCGATTTTTCCAGAAAAGAGCCGTGCCTTAAACGTTTTCTCAAAGTTTGTTCATTCATACTCGGGGGAAGTCATAAACCAGCCCCATCTTCGAGGTGAGAACTTTGCACGTGTTGGCGCTTTTTCAGATCTTGGTTTCATGCGCGCTCAGGCTTGCCGCTGCGGTCTTCCGTTTGGCGGCATCTCCGAGGGGATCGGGAGCCGATGTGCCGTTTCGGTTTGGCGCTCAGGCCTGCCAAACTCTTCTTTACGGGCGGCTGCAATCCGGCGGCGTTGATGCGCGATGCCGGAAGGCGGGTGTTCATCAAGCGCAACGGTGGCGATTGCCAACTCTAAGCGAGAGGTGGAGCATAGGTCATCGAGACGGAATGAAACAATCGCCCTGCTAAACGGTGTGAACCCTGTGCCGCCCAAAGCGAAGACTGTTTCACATTCTAGGATAGCTGTCTTCGTGTCTTTGGGCTTCGGAAGAAGCTCCCATCCAAAATTACCTGGGCAGTAGGGCATACCTATGTGCGGTCACTTTGCCTTGGATATGGGTCTCGGGTCTTGCGGTCTCTTGCAAAATGGCGTCTGAGTTTGGCAGCGACAGGGGAGGGCTGTTATGCCGGATATGGGGCTTTTGCTGGCGATGCTGGCGATGCTGATGGTGATCGGGGCTT
>RFUP01000788.1 GCA_009922885.1 Paracoccaceae bacterium | reverse complement strand
CCCTGGCTTCCGTCCACGAGCACGGGAACGCCCTTCGCCCGTGCGGCATGGCAGATCGCTTTCACATCCACGACGGTGCCCAGAACATTCGAGCATTGGGTGATCGCGACGAGTTTGGTCTTGGGCCCGATCGCATCAATCACGGCTTGCGGGTCGAGGCTTCCGTCGGGTTCACAATCCACCCATTTCAGAACCACGCCTTGGCGTTCGCGCAGGAAGTGCCACGGAACGATATTGGCGTGATGTTCCATGATCGACAGAACGATCTCGTCTCCCGCCTGCAAACGCGGCGCGGCCCAGCCGTAGGAGACAAGGTTGATGCCCTCGGTCGAACCCGACGTGAAAACGATTTCTTCCTCGTCTTTCGCGCCAAGAAACTTGGCCACGATCCCGCGCACGCTTTCGTATTTCTCGGTGGCGAGGTTCGACAGGAAATGCAGGCCGCGGTGCACATTCGCGTATTCCTCGGAATAGGCGCGCGTCACCGCGTCGATCACGCATTGCGGCTTCTGGGCGGAAGCCCCGTTGTCGAGATAGACCAGCGGCTTACCGTTCACCTTGCGGGACAGGATCGGGAAATCGGCGCGGATTTTGTCGACGTCATACATAGGAAAGTCCAATCAGATCGGTTGCGGCGGCGCGACGCCGAGAAGTGTCAGCAGCATGATCAGGGCCACGACAAGCCCCATGCCTGCCAGAAGAGCTGCGAGAAAGGCGCGGCCAAGGCGCTCGAAGCCATGTGCCTCGGCGATCATATTGAGCGTGAGCCAGATGCCGAAAAGCCCGATGGCAATAGCCGCAGGCGCCGAGAGAAAGGGCAGAAGCACCGCCAAAACCGTTACAATCACCTGCGCCACAACGCGCATCGCTTGCAACCAGACGAGCATCACCAGCACATCGGCAAACCGCCCCTCTCCGCCCAGCGAGCGGCCCGTGAAGCCGATGAGCCCGCCATAGACAATAAGCCCCGCGAACATCACCGTGGCATAGGTGAAGGGCGAGGCGAAGAGCCCCGGCACATCCGAGCCGCCGAAGAGTGCCAGCGACAGCGAGAAGACGATGGTATTGAGCACTGTCACC
>RFUP01000787.1 GCA_009922885.1 Paracoccaceae bacterium | reverse complement strand
GAAGACGTCCCATCGAACCCTATTATTTTTTTAAGAGGTCAAGTGAGGCCTATATTAAGATTAGCAAACGCAGCCAGACAAATTGGGTTTGGAAGGAATGTGGATAGTTTTAGCGTTGAAGGTGCTACTGAGGTTAGAATTGCTGGAAGAGCTTTTCAGGCTATGAAACATAGAATAAACAAACAAATTTCGGAGAGAACTGCTCTCCTTGCTGGTGTTAGCCATGTCCAGTTCCCTGCCACCCCTCATCAGCCAGAATTTCGGGGCAGAGCGTATGGACCGGGTGGCAGAAGCCTATCGCCTCGCAATCCGCTTCATCATGGTGTGGCAGCTCGGCATCTATCTTCTGCTGGCGCTAACCGCCCCGCTGATCGCGACCGTGTTCTCCGATGATCCGATGGTGGTGGAGGCGATTACTCTGTTTATCTGGATCATGCCACTGGGCTACGGCTTTCAGGGCATCATCATTCTGAGCAACTCTTCCCTCAACGCGCTACACAAGCCGCTCATTGCACTGTACCTGAGCGTGGCGCGCTTCTTTGTGTTCTACGTGCCCCTGGCCTGGCTGGGGCCGCGGCTGGCCCGGCGGGAGGGGCGCTTCCTTGAGAGCCTGGCCGCGAGCGGCCGTGTGCCCCGGGTGTACCGCCAGATCCGTGATCCGCAGGGCCGGCTGCTGCGCCATGCCGTGGGCCTGCCCGAAACATTTGCCGGTGTGATCCAAGATAGCGCCTCTTCGGCCACGCTGGCGGCTGTGCTGACCATGCGCGAACGGGCGCTGAACTGGCAGGGCAATGCCGCGGGCCTTTCGGGGCAACCCCGCCTGCGCATCTATTGCTCGCCCGAGGCGCACAGCTCGATCGACCGTGCCATTTGGGTGGCGGGCATCGGGCAGGAAAACTTGGTGCGCGTGCCCTTGGCCCCCGGCCCAATGCGCGCCATGTGCCCCAACGCCCTGGCCGCCGCGATCGGGAGCGCGATCATGGGACTGTGGGGCAAGCTGCCCATCGCGCAGGCCCCCGGCATGGGCCTCAACGCGTTCTTCGCCTACACGGTCGTGCTCGGGCTCGGCATCCCGTGGGA
>RFUP01000786.1 GCA_009922885.1 Paracoccaceae bacterium | reverse complement strand
GGTCGAAATGGCTGCCTTCCTTGGGGAGGTCGGCGGGGGCGAGATTGACGGTGATGCGCTTGGAGGGAAGGGCGATGCCAAGCGCGGTGAGGGCGGCGCGAACGCGGTCTTTCGCTTCGGAGACGGCTTTGTCGGGGAGGCCGACGAGACCGAAGGCGGGGATGCCGGGGGTGACGGCGCATTGGACTTCGACGAGACGGGCCGAAACGCCTTCGAAAGCGACAGTATAGGCGCGAGTGACCATGGGAGCCGTCCAGAAATTAACCTTTCTGAAAGCTAGGAGATCATTCTTACCGAAAGATTAATGTGCGGCCTCGGGAGGGGCCGGACAAAATAAAAACGCCGTTCGCCAGGGAGGAGGGCGAACGGCGTTTGAAGCTTGAGGCATCCGAGGGAGGGCGGATGCGCCAAGGCAGGCTATTAGTGGCGGTTTACCACAAGCTCGATGTCGCCACGGCAGAGGCCGATGTCTTCGAGTTCACGGTCGGAGAGCTGCGCGAGGGCCTTGCGGGTGACGCGGGCATCGTTCCAAGCGGTGAAGGTTTCGGTTGCGGCGGCGAAGAGGAAGGAGATACGGGCCGCAAAAGTTGCGCCGTGTGCAATGCGGGGGGTTTCGTAGAGAGCCATTTCAGCGGTCCTTAGAAGGAAAATTTCGGGCCGGCTTCGTGCCGGGATGACCTGCATCTAGGGCGCTTGCTGCGTTTGCACAATGTCGGAAAACGCAAGGGACCCTTGCGGCGAACGCATGGGTCTATTCCCTTTAAATTAAGGGTTAATGAGGCGGAATTGGCAAGGGTGAAAATGTCGTTTTCAGAGGGTGCAGCGGCGAGATTCTTTCATTTTGCACAAATTTTGTGCTGCATTGCGGCAAGATTGTGGCGCGGCGCATTCTGCTTGGTGTTTGTTCGCGTTTCGTGCTAGTGAGGCGGAAAAGCAACAGAATGTTCAGGGCAGGGTGGCAGCGTGCGGATTCTCGGTATCGATCCCGGATTACGGAACATGGGTTGGGGTGTGATCGATGTTGAGGGAAGCCGACTCACCCACGTCGCGAACGGGGTGTGCCATTCCGAAGGCGCGGAG
>RFUP01000785.1 GCA_009922885.1 Paracoccaceae bacterium | reverse complement strand
TCCCCGTCTTCAGCAGGCCCTGAAACCGGGTCAGCGTCTGGTCAGCATCGACGGTGATCTGTGGCGCTGGGACGGATTCCGCGCCGGGGCCGAAGATGCACCTTCTGCGGCAGCACTACGGTTGCAGCAGCTCAACAGGCTCGTTGAACTTAAGCGCGATCTAGAGGAAGCCGCCGCCAAAGCGGACGGCGCACGTATGGCGCATGACGCCCTGACCAAACGCCTTGCCGATTTGACCGCAGCGGATCAGGCCGCCCGCGTCGCCCGCCGTTCAGCTGATCAGATGGTTGCCGACGCCAACCGTGCCCTGTCCCGCGCCGAAGCCGACCGCAACCTTGCCGAAGGCAAGCTGGAAAGCGCGGGCCTCGCCGTCAAGCGCCACGAGGAAGAGGCGATGGCGACCCGCGCCACCCTGTCCGAAGCAGACCGCGCCGCCCGCGATCTGCCAGACCTAGCCTCGGCGCGTGCAGGTGTGGACGAGGTAAAGATCACGGTCGAAGCCGCGCGGATCACGATGATGTCCAAGCGGTCCGCCTTTGACGAGGTGCGCCGCGAAGGCGAAGCGCGGCTTAAGCGCGCGCAGGAAATCACCAAGGAAATCTCGGGCTGGAAACACCGTCTGGAAACCGCCACGAAACGCACGACCGAACTGGCCGAACGCAAAGATGCATCCGAAGCCGAGCTGAAAGAAGCGAGCGCCGCCCCCGCCGAAATCGCCGCAAAGCGGGCCGAGGTTGCCGAAGCGATTGATACCGCCGAGGCGCGGCGCAAAGCATCCGCCGATAAACTGGCCGAGGCCGAAAACGCGCTGCGTGACCGGCAGACCGACGAACGCGATGCCGAACGCGCGGCGTCCGAGGCCCGCGAAGCCCGCGCGCGGTCTGATGCCCGCAACGAAGCCGCCCGCGAAACCGTCGCCGCCGCCGCCGCGCGCATCCACGAAGCGATGGAGGTCACGCCCGAGGCCCTGTTGGAAACCCTCGACGTCGATCCCGAAAAGATGCCGCCTTCGGAAGACATCGAGGTGCAGGTCAACAACTACAAACGCCAGCGCGATGCCTTGGGCGCTGTGAACCTGCG
>RFUP01000784.1 GCA_009922885.1 Paracoccaceae bacterium | reverse complement strand
CCGAAGGTGCTCTTGCTCGACGAGCCCACTGTTGGGCTTGATGCTGCCGCGCGCCGCGCCATCACCGACCATGTGCACAGGTTGGCCCGCGATGGCGGGCTTTCCGTGCTCTGGGCCACGCATCTGACCGACGAGGTGGAAGACCACGACCGTCTCGTTATCCTCCATCGCGGGCATGTTCTCGAAGACGGGATCGCAGGTGAGTTGCGCGGGGGGCAATCGCTCTCGGCGCATTTTCTTGCCCTGACCTCAGTCGAGGGGCAAGCGGCATGAGGGGCAAAGCCATCCAGCGGGTCGGAATTACGTCATGACGCAATCCATACGCATTCCAGACGCAATCCATACCCTTCGGAAACGGAGGCTGCGCCATGGCTAGGCTCCTTCTGGCGCTTCGGGCGATCGTGTTGCGGGAGGGGCTGCGCTTTGTCGGCCAGCGGGGTCGTTTGGTGGCGGCTTTGGTGCGCCCGCTCGTCTGGCTCCTTGTTTTTGCTGCAGGATTTCGGGCCGCGCTCGGGCTTTCGATCACCCCGCCTTACCAGACCTACATCACCTACGAGACCTATATCGTGCCCGGTCTCTGCGGTATGATCCTGTTATTCAATGGCATGCAAAGTTCCCTCTCTCTGGTCTACGACCGTGAAATGGGTTCGATGCGGCTTTTACTGACCTCTCCCCTCCCCCGTGGCTGGCTGCTCTTTTGCCGGCTCATTGCGGCCACGCTGGTTTCCCTGCTGCAAACAGCAATTTTCCTTGCGATTGCCGCAACTTACGGCATCAGCTTTCCACCCCTAGGCTATCTTGCCGCCATCCCCGCCCTCATCGTGGCAGGGCTGATGCTGGGCGCACTCGGCCTCGCGCTCTCTTCCACCATCAGCCAGCTTGAGAATTTCGCGGGCGTGATGAACTTCGTGATCTTCCCGATGTTCTTTCTTTCCTCCGCGCTCTATCCCCTCTGGAAAATGGCGGAAAGCTCGGTGCTCTTGCATGACATCTGCGCCTTCAATCCCTTCACCCATGCGGTCGAATTGATCCGTTTCGCACTTTATGGCCAATTCAACGGCACAGCACTTCTCTGGGTGA
>RFUP01000783.1 GCA_009922885.1 Paracoccaceae bacterium | reverse complement strand
CGACAAGTCCGATAGACGACCCTGAGGCACTCGGCCCCATCGTCGAGACGCTCATGGCGAAGGCCCGTCTCAATTCTGGGATGAACGGTGTTCCAGGCGGTCCACCCCAACCACAGGCAGGAGGCTGACATGCCACTCGACCCAAGTGCAGTCGGAGCGAAAGGGGACTCGGTTGAGATCTCCTGGGACTCGAAGGACTGCTTGCTCTACGCCGTTGGCATCGGTGCCGGCGCCGATGATCTGGTCTTCACCACCGAGAACTCTGAAGGTCTGACCCAGCGCGTGTTTCCGACCTTCCCGGTGGTGCTCGGATGGGGTAAGGGATCTCCGATGCGGTCGGTTGGCGAGTTCGATCCGGCGCTGCTTGTCCACGGACAGCAGGCCGTGACGCTTGAGCGCGCACTGCCGGTTGAGGGGCGAGCCGTGATGCAGGCCGAGATCGTCGCCATGTACGACAAAGGCAAGGCCGAGATCGACACCGACACCGCCCGCCGCCTCTTCACCCTCATCTGCGTTCTCCATTTCGGAGGCTGACCGTGGCCGAACCGCTCCCGCAATCGGTGCTCTTCTGCTGCGACCATAACGCCGTGCGCTCGCCCATGGCCGAGGGCATCATGAAGAAATTCTACGGCACAGGCACCTATGTGCAATCCGCAGGCGTGTTGAATGACCTCGAAATCGACGGCTTCTCCATCGCCGTCTGCGCCGAAATCGGCGTCGAGTTGAGCCGCCACCGCTCCCGCAGCTTCGAGGAAATGGGCCCGCGCGGCGACGATCTCTCGTCCTTCGACCTCATCGTCGCCCTCTCCCCCCAAAGCCACGCCCGCGCCGTCGAACTCACCCGCGGCTTTTCCACCGAAGTGGTCTACTGGCCCATCCCCGACCCCTCCGGCAAAGCCGAAACCCGCGACGCCCGCCTCGCCGCCTACCGCAATGTGAGAGACGAGATCGCCCGCCACCTCACCGAACGCTGGGGTGAGCCGACGGCGTGAGGGGCGGGCCAAAGTGATCTGATACGGCCCTGAGCAGACACCCGACGGCTTGCCTCGACAATGGGCTCACAACTCGAAATGCCGCAATT
>RFUP01000782.1 GCA_009922885.1 Paracoccaceae bacterium | reverse complement strand
GAAACCATCGACTGGGCGAAGTGCCTCTTGGCCCTCGATGTGATCTCGCTCTCGCCCGAGGTTATCGCCGACACGCTGGGCGCGATCCTCAAATATCAGGACGACATTGCCAAGCTCCAAGGCTCGGAAGCCAAGCGCATTCTCGACGAGGCCAAGAAGGCGATGGAACCTGTATGAGCTTTCATATTGGCGCAAATATCCCGGGGGTGCGGGGGCAGAGCCCCCGCGTAAAGCGGTATGGCTGAATATATCCCGCTCGAATTGCCGGATAATCCGCGCCTCGTGGAGAACATCACCCATTTCGCCCGTGCGTTGCGGCGCGCGGGGCTTCCTATCGGGCCGGGGCGGGTGATCGAGGCCATTCGGGCAGTGGAAGCGGCGGGGTTTACGTCGAAGCATGACTTCTACTGGACGCTCCACGCCTGTTTCGTGAACCGCCCCGAGCAGCGGACGGTGTTTTCGCAGATCTTCCGGCTCTATTGGCGCGATCCGCGCTACATGGAGCATATGATGGCGATGATGCTGCCCGCCATTCGTGGTGTGCAGGATGAGCGACCCGCGAAGGCGGCGGAGAAGCGGGCGGCGGAAGCGCTCTTGGGGGATGCCAATAAGGACATGCCGCAAGAGCAGCAGGGCGAGGATAAGGAGGAGGAAGACGTCAAGCTCGACATCGACGCCTCTTTCACGATCTCGGCCGAGGAGCGGTTGAAGACGCTCGATTTCGAATTGATGTCGACGGCGGAAGTTGCCGAGGCCAAGCGGATGATCGCGCGGTTGAAGCTGCCTGTGGATCCGCTGAAATCGCGGCGCACCCAAGCCACGCTATCGGGGCGAAAGATCGACTGGCGGCGCACGATGGCGGCGGCGATGCGGAAGGGCGGCGAGGTGCAGAGCCTTGCGTTGAAAGCTCCGCGCGAACGGTGGCCCAATCTGGTGGTGCTTTGCGATATTTCAGGCTCGATGAGTCAGTATAGCCGCATGGTTTTGCATTTCCTCCATGCGGTCGCCAATGAGAAGGGCGCGGGTTGGGCGAAGGTGCATGCGTTCACTTTCGGCACGCGGCTTACGAATATCACCCGCCATTT
>RFUP01000781.1 GCA_009922885.1 Paracoccaceae bacterium | reverse complement strand
CGCAGGATGTGGCGCTGCTGGATGCCCGCAAGGGCATTGATATGTTCCAACAGTTGAAAGTGCCAATTCTGGGCATGATCGAAAACATGAGCACCCATATCTGCAGCAACTGCGGCCACGAAGAACATATGTTTGGCCATGGCGGGGTGGCAAAAGAGGCGGCCAAGCTGGGCGTGCCGCTGTTGGCCGAAATACCTTTGGATCTGCAAATTCGCCTTGCCGCCGATGGCGGTGCGCCGATTACTGTCAGCCAACCTGACAGCAAACAAGCCCGCGCCTTTGCCGACGTGGCCAATGCGCTGGTGGCGATGGGGGTGGCCTAAGCCGTGCAGAACGATATCAGCTTTCCACCCCTGATGTGGGGCGAGGCCACGGTTGCCGATGCCGTGGAACACGCCCGCATGCGTGCCACCATGGGCTGTGATGCTGGCCTTGTGGCCTATAACCTGCTGGGCCACGAGCTGCAGGCAGGGCTGGTTCTGGCGCCCGAGGTGCCCTTGGCCAAGGCCATGGCGATGCTGCCACTTTGCGGTATCGGCTTTCAAAACGCGCTGGGCGCCATTGCCCCGCCCGAGGTTGCGGTGCACCTGCAATGGGACGGGGGCCTGCGCATCAATGGCGCGCGCTGCGGTGGGTTTGTCGTCTATGCCTCTGGCGCCGATGTCAGTGCCACCCCCGATTGGCTGGTGATCGGCCTGCGTTTGCCGCTGTATCCGCCCAGCGAAAACCCCGGCGATACGCCCGACCAAACCGCGCTTTTCGCCGAAGGCTGCGCCGATGTATCGCCCGCCCAGCTGCTGGAAGCATGGGCACGTCATAGCATGAATTGGATCACCCGCTGGGAAGACGAGGGCAACCGCCCCCTGCATGCCGAATGGCGCGGGCTGGCCCATGGCATGGGCGAACAGACCAGCTGTTTTGGCCTGTCAGGCACGTTTTTGGGCGTAGACGAAGATTTCGGCATGCTGCTGCGCGATGACACAACCACACACCTTGTTCCGTTGACCCGCTTGCTGGAGCCGAATATCCGCTTATGGGTGGCGGCGGCGCAGGATAATCAGTCGGAAATCGACAAGGCACTGGAAAAA
>RFUP01000079.1 GCA_009922885.1 Paracoccaceae bacterium | reverse complement strand
GTCGATCTTGGCGGCATAGGTGACGCCCGCTTCGGGTTGGGGTTCCGGCGTGAGGGTGTCGAGACGATCCAGCGCTTCGACGATGGTGCGGGCGCCGAGGGCGGAGAGACGGTCGTGCAACTCTCCGGTGGTTTCCGCGGGGCCAATGGGCGTGGCGGCGCGCAGGAGCACGGGGCCGGTATCAAGGCCCGCTTCCATCTGCATGATGCAGACGCCGGTTTCGGCATCGCCCGAGAGGATCGCGCGGTGGATCGGGGCAGCACCCCGCCAGCGGGGCAGGAGCGAGGCGTGGATATTCAGGCAGCCCTTACGGGGCGCATCGAGCACGGCTTGCGGCAGAATGAGGCCATAGGCCACGACAACGGCGATATCGGCTTCAAGCGCGGCGAAGGCGGCTTGTTCTTCGGCGGATTTGAGCGAGGTGGGGTGGCGGACCTCAAGGCCCAGTTCCACCGCGCGGGCGTGAACAGGCGTGGGGCGCTCTTTCTGGCCGCGACCTGCGGGGCGGGGCGGTTGGCAGTAGACGGCGGCGATTTCGTGGCCTGCTTCGACCAGTGCATCGAGCACAGGCACGGAGAAGTCGGGGGTTCCCATGAAAATCACGCGCATCGGGGGCTCACTTCTGTTTGCGGGCGCGGCGGAGAAGCATGTCGCGCTTCATTTTCGAGAGATTATCGAAATACATCCGGCCATTGAGGTGGTCGATCTGGTGCTGCATCGAGGTGGCCCAGAGGCCGACGAGGTCGCGCTCTTCGATCTGACCCTCGGCATTGAGGAAGCGGACGGTGACGGCGCGAGGGCGCTTGATGATGGCAGAGACGCCGGGGAGGTTCGGCGAGGCTTCATCGTGGTCGCGGAACTCGATGGAGGCGTGCAGGATCTCGGGGTTGGCCATGCGCATGGCTTGGCCGCGCTTTTCGGAGGCATCGACCACGGCGAGGCGGAGGCCGATGCCGATCTGGGGGGCGGCGAGGCCGACACCGGGCATGGCTTCCATCGTGTCGATCATATCGGCCCAGATCGCGCGGATGTCATCGGTGATTTCGGTGACGGGTGCGGCGGGAGTGCGGAGGCGGGCATCGGGCCACGGGATGCAGCGGCGAACGGTCATGCGCGGGCTTCCAGATAGGGGGTTTCAAGGGCGGCGCGCAGATCGGGGGCGAGGCGGTCGAAGATCACGCGGCCTTCGAGATGGTCGAACTCATGCTGGGCGCAGCGGGCTTCAAAACCGGTGAGGTGCTGTTCGATCCGCGCGCCAGTGAGGTCGGTATAGGCGAGGCGGATTTCCAACGGCCGGGTGACGGGCGCGGGAGCGTCGGGGATCGAGAGACAACCTTCGGTCATCTCGCCGGTTTCGGCGGAAGACCAGAGGATTTCGGGATCGATGCAGGCGATGGGCGTCATGTCGCCGTCTTTCCAGCCGCAATCCATAACGAAGATGCGTTTCAACACGCCGATCTGCGGTGCGGCGAGGCCGCGGCCGGGGGCGGCATACATCACTTCGAACATTTCGGTGACGAGGGCCGAAACATCCTCGGAGCCGACGGGCGCGCAAGGCGTGGAGAGGCGCGGATCGGGCCAGAGCACGACCTCGCGCATCAGCGGAACCGCTCGCGCTTCAGTTTTTGCATCTTGCGAGTGATGAGTTGGCGCTTCAGGGGTGTGAGGTAGTCGATGAAGAGTTTGCCATCGAGGTGGTCGATTTCGTGCTGCACGCAGGTGGCCCAAAGACCGCTGAAATCTTCCTGCTGTTCCGCGCCGTTGTAATCGACCCAGCGGACAGAGACTTCGGCGGGGCGGGTGACTTCGGCGTATTGCTCGGGGATCGACAGGCAGCCTTCCTCATAAACGCTTTTTTCATCCGAAGAGGCGACGATCTCGGGATTGAACATCACGAGGGGGCGCGGCGCTTCGGATTTCTCTTTCACGCAATCCAGCACGATCAGGCGATGGTTCTGGCCGATTTGCGGCGCGGCAAGGCCGATGCCGGGGGCGTCATACATGGTTTCGAGCATGTCATCAGCCATGCGGCGCAGCTCGTCCGAGAGGTCCGGGACGGCGCTGGCGACTTTGCGAAGGCGCGGATCGGGGTGAATGAGGATCGGGCGTTTGGTCATGCGGAGGGATTTAAGCGAAGGGGCAGTGGCGCGCAATGGGGCAGGATGTTCTGGAAAAGGCGATTTGGCATTGATTGAGGAGGGATGCTTTCCATATAATTGCTTCGTTTATGAAAAATTGTTCCGAAATATGGCGCGTTGCTGGAAGTCTATTCCGGTATGTGGGTAAGATGTGGTAAATGGTCCTCAGGACGCATGCGCAATTGCGCCGCCGAGTCTTGGGAGTATCCTTGGCGTGGGACAAGAGGGATTAGACAATGAGTTTCGACCAGATCATCGACCGCCGCAACACCCACTCCGTGAAGTGGGATGCCATGGAGGCGCTTTACGGGGTGCCAGCTGATAAAGGCCTTTCGATGTGGGTGGCGGATATGGATTTCCGCGCGCCGGATTGCATTCAGGCGGCCGTGCAGAAAATGCGCGACCATGGCGTTTACGGCTATTACGGCGATGATGCTGCCTACCGCGCAGCGATCCAGTGGTGGATGAAAGAGCGCCATGGCTGGGCGTTGGACCCGAAGGCGATTTTCACCACGCATGGCTTGGTGAACGGCACGGCGATGTGTGTGGAGACCTTCACCAAGCCGGGCGACGGGGTGTTGCTGTTTACCCCCGTCTATCACGCTTTCGCCAAGGTGATCCGCGCCAATGACCGCCGCGTGGTGGAAAGCCCGCTGGTGCAGCGCAATGGCCGCTACGAGATGGATTTTGACCATGCCGCCAAGGTGGTGAAGGCCGAAGGTGCCTCGATGGTGATCCTCTGCTCGCCGCATAATCCGGGTGGCCGGGTTTGGGAGCGGGCCGAACTGGAAGCGCTGGCGGGGTTTGCGAAAGAACACGGGCTGGTTCTGGTCTCTGACGAGATCCACCACGATCTGGTGTTCCCCGGTGCCAAGCATATTCCGATGGCCAATGTGACCGGAAATGACGGCTGCATCATGATGACGGCCTCGACGAAGACCTTCAACATCGCGGGGAGCCATTCGGGCAATGTGATCATCCATCACCCCGAAATGCGGGCGAAATTCGAGAAGCGGATGATGGGGCTTGGGCTTTCACCGAACTCCTTCGGGCTCTTTATGGCGGAAGCGGCTTATAGCCCCGCGGGGGCGAAATGGGTGGATGAGTGCGTGGCCTATATCCATGAAAACGCGAAGGTTTTCGATGCTGGTGTGAATGCCATCCCGGGTGTTTCTTCGATGGGATTGGCATCGACTTACCTCGCTTGGGTGGATTTCTCGGGCACGGGAATGGAGACGGCAGAGGTCGAGAAGCGGGTGGAGAAAGATGCGAAGATCGCGGCCAACCACGGCGCGACCTTCGGTTCCGGCGGCGAGACCTTCCTGCGCTTCAACCTTGCAATGCCGCGGGCCCAGATCGAGGACGCTGTGGAGCGGTTGCAGAAGGCTTTCGCGGATTTGCAGTGAACCGCGCAGTTTGAGGAAAAGGGAAAGGCCGGGGAAACCCGGCCTTAACTTTTTTCTGTCAGGCTGTGGGGATGGAAACCCTTCGCGCCACGATATTGGAACGAGTTCTGGCCTGCCTCTGGTGCGGGTGGCCGGGCGTTTTGCGCGAGCAAGAAAAAAGCGGGGTTGCCCCCGCTTTCCGATCAGCTGTCCATTTTGAGGGCAGAGATGAAGGCTTCCTGCGGAATATCCACCTTGCCGAACTGGCGCATCTTCTTCTTACCGGCTTTCTGCTTGTCCAGCAGCTTACGCTTACGGGTGGCATCGCCGCCGTAGCATTTTGCCGTAACGTCCTTGCGCAAAGCCGAAAGCGTTTCGCGCGCGATCACTTTGCCACCGATGGCAGCCTGGATCGGGATCTGGAACATGTGGCGCGGGATCAGTTCTTTGAGCTTTTCGCACATCGAACGGCCGCGCATTTCGGCGCGGTCGCGGTGCACCATCATCGAAAGCGCATCGACAGGTTCCGCGTTCACGAGGATCTGCATCTTCACGAGGTTATCCTCGCGGTAGCCTGTGAGCTGGTAGTCGAAGGAGGCATAACCCTTGGTGACCGACTTCAGGCGATCGTAGAAATCGAAGACGACTTCGTTGAGCGGAAGATCGTAAACCACCATCGCGCGGTTGCCCGCGTAGGTGAGATCGAGCTGGATACCGCGGCGATCCTGGCAAAGCTTGAGGATATCGCCGAGATAGTCATCGGGCACCATGATCGTGGCTTTGATCCGCGGCTCTTCGATATGGTCGATATAGGTGAGGTCCGGCATATCGGCGGGGTTGTGAAGCTCCTTCACGGTCCCGTCTTTCATATGCAGGTGATAGACCACCGACGGCGCGGTGGTGATCAGATCGATGTTGAACTCGCGTTCGAGGCGGTCGCGGATCACTTCGAGGTGCAGAAGGCCGAGGAAGCCGCAACGGAAGCCGAAGCCGAGGGCAGCGGAGGTTTCCATTTCGAAGCTGAACGAGGCGTCGTTGAGGGCGAGTTTCTCGATGGCGTCACGGAGGTCTTCGAATTCGGCGCTATCCACGGGGAAGAGGCCGCAGAACACGACAGGTTGCGAGGGTTTGAAGCCGGGCAACGGCTTGTCAGCGCCCTTTTTCTCGTGGGTGATGGTGTCACCGACGCGGGTGTCGCGGACCTGTTTGATCGAGGCGGTAATGAAACCGATCTCGCCGGGGCCGAGGGTTTCGACGTTTTCCATTTTCGGGCGGAACACGCCGATGCGGTCAACCTGGTGGATGGTGCCGTTCGACATGAATTTGACGCGGTCGTTCTTTTTCAAAACGCCGTCCATCACGCGGACCAGGACGACCACGCCAAGGTAGCTGTCATACCAGCTGTCGACGAGCATCGCTTTCAGGGGGGCATCGGCATCGCCTTTCGGCGAGGGCAGATCGCGCACGATGGACTCGAGCGTTTCCTTGATGCCGATGCCGGATTTCGCCGAAACGCGCAGCGCGTTCTTGGCCTCGATACCGATCACATCCTCGATCTGTTCGGCAACGCGATCGCAATCGGCGGCGGGAAGGTCGATCTTGTTGAGAACGGGCACGATTTCATGGCCCGCGTCGATCGCCTGATAGACGTTCGCGAGGGTTTGGGCTTCGACGCCTTGCGTGCTGTCCACCACCAGAAGCGAGCCCTCGACCGCGCGCATGGAGCGCGAGACTTCGTAAGCGAAGTCGACGTGGCCGGGGGTGTCGATCAGGTTGAGGATATAGGTCTGGCCATCGTCCGCCTTGTAGTCGATGCGAACGGTGTTGGCTTTGATGGTGATGCCGCGCTCGCGCTCGATATCCATCGAGTCGAGCAACTGCTCTTTCATCTCCCGGTCTTGCACGGTGCCGGTGGATTGGATCAGCCGGTCGGCCAGGGTGGATTTCCCGTGGTCGATATGGGCGACGATGGAGAAGTTGCGGATGCGAGAAAGCGGTGTCATGGCGCGCGATATGATGGGGAAACCCCTTTTGGTCAAGGACGATCGCGGGGTTTCGGGGCGGCTGTGGGCTGTTTGCACCTTCCGACAACTTCAGGCATAGTGCGCGCGAGGCAAAAGCGCCGGAAAAGGCTCCGATCCGAGGGGCGGCGCGATGGTGGAGTAGGGTATGCGGGCGATAGCGGCATTAGCGATTCTGATGGTTCTAGTGGGGTGCGGCAGCGGAGCGTCACGGGGGCATTCTGCGCGGAGCCAATACGCAACGGCATCGGCCAGCGGGCCGATCGCCTCGGCCTGCATGCGCTCGGACCGCAAGGCGCGATCGGGCGCCCTGTGCGGGTGCATCCAGCAGGTTGCGCATATGACCTTGAGCGATGCCGACCAGAAGAGAGGTGCAACCTTCTGGAGCGAACCGCAGCGGGCGCAGGAGGTGCGGCAGTCGGATAATGTGTTCAACGAGGCGTTCTGGAAACGGTGGAAGAACTTCGGCCAGACCTCCGAGGCGATGTGCAGCTAAGGTTAGGGCGCAGCCCTTTTCGCGACACTTTTTGACGCTTCTTGCCTTGCTTTGCGGCTGAGGCCAGCGCAGGTTTCCAGAAAAGGGGGAGCCTTCCATGCGCTTGCAAGAGCTTGATGTCATCGTCACGTCGCCGCCACCACCTGGCTGGGGCGGGCGATACTGGATTTTCGTGAAGGTCACGACGGATACTGGCATCACTGGCTGGGGCGAGGTTTATGCCTCGACCATCGGTCCGAAGGCGATGGAAGCGGTGATCCGCGACGTGTTCGAGCGGCATATGGCGGGGGAGAACCCCGAGAACATCGAGTTGATGTTCCGCCGCGTGTATTCTTCGGGGTTCACGCAGCGGCCTGATCCGACGGTGATCGGGGCGTTTTCGGGGCTGGAGATCGCGTGCTGGGATATTCTGGGCAAGGATCGGGATCGGCCTGTCTGGGCCTTGATCGGCGGCAAGATGAACGAGCGGGTGCGGGCCTATACGTATTTGTATCCGTTGCCGGGGATGAAGGCGGCGGATTTCTGGGTGAGCCCGGAGATGTCGGCGGAAGCCGCGGCGGAGGCGGTGTCGCGCGGGTATACGGCGGTGAAGTTCGATCCGGCGGGGCCCTACACGATCCGTGGCGGGCATATGCCCGCGATGTCGGATATCACGCGGTCGGTCGCGTTCTGTAAGGCGATCCGTGAGGCGGTCGGGGATCGGGCGGATCTTTTGTTTGGCACGCATGGGCAGTTCTCGACGGCAGGCGCGATCCGGATGGGGCAGGCTTTGGAGCCCTATTCGCCTCTGTGGTATGAAGAGCCGGTGCCGCCGGATGATTTGCATTCGATGGTGGCAGTGGCGCGTTCGGTGCGTATCCCGGTGGCCGCGGGTGAGCGGCTGACGACCAAGGCCGAGTTCGGCGCAGTGTTGCGCGCAGGCGCGGCGGAGATTTTGCAACCAGCGCTCGGGCGTGCGGGCGGTATTTGGGAAATGAAGAAGATCGCGGCGATGGCAGAAGTGCATAATGCGCAGATGGCACCGCATCTTTATGCTGGACCGATTGAATGGGCGGCGAACATCCAATTGGCGGTATCGATCCCGAACTTGCTGATGGCCGAGATCATCGAGACGCCGTTACATGACCGCATCATCAAGGGCGGGATCCGGGTGGAAGAGGGTTATGTGCGGGCCCCCGAGGCTCCGGGCTTGGGCATCGAGGTGGATGAAACCCTGCTGCGCGCCCATCCATTCGACGGAGAAGGGCTGCATTTGCAGATGCAGGAAGCACCTTGTGATTACGCGCATGGCAATCGGTTTGAAGGTGGCGCGCCGCGGCAGGACTGAATTTCCCAAAGCGAAAGGCAATGGGGCGGGCAAAAACGGCGCGAGGTCTCGCATCCGGCAGGGGGTTATGCTATGCGCTTGGCATCGATCTTAGAATTGGTTGGTCCTGT
Source organism: Paracoccaceae bacterium (assembly GCA_009922885.1). Lineage (GTDB taxonomy): Bacteria > Pseudomonadota > Alphaproteobacteria > Rhodobacterales > Rhodobacteraceae > UBA9554. Next base: position 1,162 of record RFUP01000079.1, on the reverse strand, counting down.
GAACTCGCATAACCCGCCCAAGGCACCCGCACCGCCCGGAGAAATGGCTCGTTCGGCAGAAGCCGCTGCGGCCTATCTGAAGACGCTCGCCCATGAAGGGCGCTTGATGATCCTGTGCCATTTGGGCTCGGGCGAGAAATCCGTGGGCGAGTTGGAAGAAGCGCTGGGGCTGCGGCAGGCGGCGGTGAGCCAGATGCTGGCGCGCTTGCGCGACGAAGGGCTTGTGACCACGCGTCGGGATGGCAAGACGATTTTCTATAGCCTAGCGGATGAAAACACCGCCGAGGTGATCGCGCTTCTTTATCGCTTGTTCTGCGCGCCGGATGGCGGGGCGGACGGGCGTTTGAGCTGCTGAGCCGCGCTACAGCGTTTCGCTTTATTGTCGAAACGGCAGAAGCGCTTTAGGCTCATGATTTGACGCATTTCTTAGCCGAAAAAGTCTATCGGCCTTTTCTCGAAATGCCTTAGGCGGCCCACCAGTTTTCGATTTCTTCTGTCGAGAGATTGGCGGCCGGGCCGAGGGCGACGAGGCGCGTGCGGTCGGTTTCGCTGCGCTTGATTTCGACTTGGCGGCCGACGCGGTGGACTTCCCAAGCGGGGGCGTCGAGGCCGAGAACCTTGCCCTTGATCCGGTAGAGGCCCTCAGGCGCGTTGCTGAGTTTCTCGAAGAGACCTGCGCGGGAGTAGCGCGTTTCGCTTTCGTGGCTCCAGCCCAGATAGGGCGGGTGTGCGGCGGTTTTGGGGGTGAAGGGGCGTGGAAGGATGCCCGAGAGGAGGAGCGGGGCCACTTCCGGGGCAGTTGCGAGATTGATTTGCGGCGCGGGGCTGAGGGACTTCAGGCGCTGGGCGAGGACTGCGGGAATGCCGTTTTCTGCTTTGGAAATCAGTAGCATATCGGCCACGCTGACCTGATCCTGAAGCTGGGCACCGATGAGGGGATCATCGGCAAGCGCGGGCCAGTTTTCGGCATCCACGACCACGGCGATACCGCCATAACTCATTTCCGGCTCGGTGCGGGCCGCATCGGCAATTTTGGCAGGATCGGCCACGCCGGAGGCTTCGATGACGAGATGATCGGGGCGGGGGCGGCGATCAAGGGCGTCGCCCATGGCCATGAAAAGATCAGAACCCATGGTGCAGCAAACGCAGCCGTTCGAGAGCG
>RFUP01000780.1 GCA_009922885.1 Paracoccaceae bacterium | reverse complement strand
TTGAGCGGTGTTTCTCTGGTGGAAGGCCGTTTGGTGACCCAGAACGAGCGGCTGGCCGCGCTGGTGGATGGCACGCAATTGGAAGCGGCTGTGCGCCTTTCCACGGCGCAATATGCGCGGCTTCTGGATAGCGAGGGCAAGCTTTCAGAACGCCCGGCCCAGATCACCCTTGATCTCTGGGGCACGTCGATTGGCACCACGGGCGCGCTCACGCGCTCGAGTGCCGAAACGGGCGACGGACAGACGGGTCGACTAGTGTTTGCCCGCATCGATGCGGCGCGCGGGCTGAAGCCCGGAGATTTCGTAACCGTTTCCGTAGATGAACCACCACTGGAACGGGTCGTGCGCCTGCCTTCGGGCGCTTTGGATAGTGCAGGCACGGTATTGGCGCTGGCAGCAGATGACCGACTTGAAGCCCTCCCCGTGCGGCTTGAGCGCCGCCAAGGCGATGATGTGCTCGTACGCGCACCGGGGCTTAATGGGCGCGAGATTGTCACGCGGCGTTCTCCGCTTCTCGGTGCCGGTGTGAAGGTTCGCCCCCTGCGCGGCGAAGGCGCTGCGGCGCCCGAAGCGCCTGCGATGGTCGAGTTGACCGAAGAGCGCCGCGCCAAACTCGTGGCCTTCATCGAGGGCAACAAGATGCTGCCCGCTGATGTTAAGGACCGCATCCTCACGCAACTGCAAAACCCGCAGGTTCCGGCACAGATGGTTGAACGCATCGAAGCGCGGATGGGGGGCTAAGCCATGCGGCGCGGTTTCATTGGTTACTTCACCCGTCACCCGACCGCCGCGAACCTCCCGCCCGGCGGCGGGCGCGCCCGAGGCTGAAGCTCCGCGCGCCGCATGTCCTCCTCTCGCCGGTTTTTATTTTTCGGTCCCTCCGCCGGTGTCCCGCGTGGACGACCGACAGGCCACCGCGCGGGCTCATCTTCCATTGCAGCTCGTCGTATGGAGTGAAGAAGTTAGTCATGCTGCGCCATTTCCTTTTCTCCGAATTAATTTGACCGCGTCGGTCGTAACGCCACTCCCAACTGAGGTCTTCGAGTTGTCGCGCATTGTGCAGGATTCCTCGACGAAGCGACGACCTGCT
>RFUP01000779.1 GCA_009922885.1 Paracoccaceae bacterium | reverse complement strand
TTTGCGGCGGCTACCAGATGTTGGGACGCGAGATTATCGACACCCACGGGATCGAGGGAATACCGGGGCGGCATGCTGGCTTGGGGCTGCTAGACATCAGCACAGAATTGCAGCCTGAAAAAGTTTTGGCACGGGTCGAGGGCACCCATAGCGCCACAGGCTGCCCCGTACAGGGCTACGAGATTCATCTTGGCCGCACCACCGGCCCGGATTGCCAGCGCGCCTGGCTTGCCCTGCCCAGCGGCCCTGACGGGGCCGCCAGCGCCGATGGGCGGGTGATGGGGTGCTATCTGCATGGGTTATTCGCAGCCGATGGCTTTCGCCAAAGCTACTTGGCCCGATTTGGCGCCGATGGCTCGGGCCTAGATTTTGACGCCAGCGTCGAAACCACGCTGGATGCGCTGGCCCAGCATTTGGAAACCCATCTGGATATCGAGGCACTGCTGAAACTGGCACGCCCCGTTTAGCGGGCAGATTATTCGAACTCGGCCGCAGAAAGGGCGCGGTGGATTTCACGGCGCACCAGTTTGCGCACGTTGCGTGTGATCCGCTCGCCCAAGGCGCCTTGCAGTTCTTGGCGCACGATAGTTTGTCCAACTGAGAGATTGAGGTTCATCGTATTCAGCTTCCGTTCCGATAGCGTAGCATCTCAATTCTTGGGTTATCGCCAACAATTGCTAGATGGTATCGATTGTCGGGACTTCGATCTCGATTTCTCGCAAGAGTAGGGTGTTGGCATGAGTGTTGTCTACATCTTGACGAATGAGGCCATGCCTGGATACATCAAGATCGGGCGGACTGAGACCGAAGTTGGACAAAGAATGTCCTCCTTGGACACAACCGGAGTTCCGCTGCCATTCCAATGCTATTTCGCTGCTCGGGTCGAAGACTATGCCTCGGTTGAAAAGATGCTCCACGTAGCCTTTGGGGACTTCCGAGTAAGAAACAGTCGCGAATTCTTCAAAATGGATCCATACAAAGCAAGAGTTGTCCTTGAGCACATTGCTGTTGAGGATGTGACTCCTCGTGAAGACACCGCCACCGACCAAGAATGCGCGTCCGTTAGCGCGCGAGATTCGCCGGGCCACCATTTCGA
>RFUP01000778.1 GCA_009922885.1 Paracoccaceae bacterium | reverse complement strand
GCAAAATTCTCGCTCTATCCGGGCATCCACTCCATGCCGATCCTGCAGTTCACAGTGGGGCAGGAAGTGTGGGACTCGCTCAGCGCGGCCGACCAAAAGGCAATGGAAACTTGGTACGCCAATGCCTATGCGGGCCTGACCGAAGCCACGGATGCCGAGGATCTACGCTTGGTGGCGCGTGACAAGGCGGCGGGCGACCTGACCATCATCGACTGGGCGCAGGAAGAGCGGAACAAGTTCCGGGCTATCGCGCAGGAAGCATGGGCAGATTTCGCAGCCCAGACCGATCTGGCGCGTGAAGTCTATGATGCGCACATCTCCTTCATGAAGGCCGAAGGCCTGCTCTAATCGGGACAAGGCCGGGGGCGCATTGGGAGGCGCCCCCGATCCGTAGTGTAGCGCGGCTAAAGTTGCGACTTCACGAATAACGATAGTTTGCCGGGGGAGGGCATTCGCGATGTCGCGTGTATATGAGACAGCGGTGGAAGCGGCGGAGATCGGTATTGCCGATCAGGATCCATTGCACGACAACGTTGACCTAGCCCGGGCCGATTATACGCCTGTCGACCATGTGAGCCATGTTATCGGCATCGGTGTGTCGACCTTTTATATGGTGGCGGCACTAGCAACGCTCTACGAAGTTTTCTCCCGCTATGTGCTGGATGCACCGACCTATTGGGCGTTCGAGACGGTCATGACGCTTTGCGCGGCCGCTTGGATGCTGTCGGCGGGCTATATCACCATGAAACAACGCCATATCGCGATCACGGTGATCCATTCGCTGGGAACCCCGCGCCAACGCTGGTGGCTTGATTTGGTAGCGACGGTTGTCGGGATTATCGCGCTCTACATGTTACTGAGCGACGCCTCGATCCGGGCCTATGAATCGGCGTTGCGGGTGGAAAAGTCCGGCTCTGCGTTCAATTCCCCGCTGCCCCTTATGATGAAGATGCTGATGGTGACGGGGGGCTTTCTTTACCTCGCGCAGTTGACGGTGAATCTGCATCGCCATGTGACGGCGAAGTGGGCGAAGTGGCTGGTGAAGGCGGTTGGTGCTTATCTCGTTATCTATTTCATTTCGGCCTTTGCGGCGCATGCACTGGATATCT
>RFUP01000777.1 GCA_009922885.1 Paracoccaceae bacterium | reverse complement strand
CGCCAGGCAAAACTCAATCTGCCGCCACCGCCAATGGCGAACCAGAAGTTTCTGAGCCTGGTTCGCCATCAAAGAAAACCTTCAAGCTCGAAGCCTTCGACGACATCACGGACGAGCCGGTCGAGTGGCTCATCGAGAAGGTCATTCCGAAGCAGGGATTCGTGGCGCTGTACGGGCCGCCAGGGAGCTTTAAGAGTTTCATCGCCCTCGACCTCGCGGCGGCGATCGCCCGCCACCGCGAATGGTTCGGCCAGAAGGCATCGCCATCGGAAAACGGAGCCGTGATCTACGTCGCCGGCGAAGGTCACGGCGGCATCGGCGCCAGGATCAAGGCGTGTCGGATTTACCACAACATCGAGGCCGGCACGCCCATCTACTTCCTGCGCCATCAGATCAATCTGAGATCAAGCGAGGAGGACTTCTCAAGCCTCATATTCGCGGTCAGGGAGCTTGTCCTCGCCCTGGGCATCAAGATCGACCTCATCGTCATAGACACGCTGGCGCGCGCCTTCGGCGGCGGGAATGAGAATAGTTCGGAGGATATGGGCGCCTTCATCACCTCCTGCGGCCACCTCCAGGGTGAATTCAAAAGCGCCTTGATGGTCATCCATCACTCAGGAAAGGACGCGGCAAAGGGTCTGCGCGGGCACTCTTCGCTGCTCGGCGCGGTCGATACGGAGCTGGAATTGCTCCGTTTTGACGATCAACCGAAAGGCGTTTTGACTGTTTCTAAGCAAAAGGACGGCGAGGACGGGCTGCGATTTGGGTTCGAGATGGTAGAGGTGGACATCGATCAGGACCGCGAGGGAAGCCTCAGCCTTGACGAAACACGCAAGTCGCTGGCCGTCAGTCCGAGCGATGAAGCTCTAAAAAGTAGAGCAGATGAGGCGCGAAAAGTGGGCCTGGATCGCACCGGGAAGGGTAAGAAGCAGGCGATTGCGGTGGACGCGCTGAGAGATGCACTTAATACTAAAGGTTTGCATTGGAAAGTTTCGCTCGGGGTCAGAAAGTGCGTAAAAGTAGAGCAATGGCGGGATGCTTTTGCTCAAAAAATGGGCAGTGACGAGGCCGGAAGTAACGCCTTTAGATCGGCATGGAAGCGCGTTAGA
>RFUP01000776.1 GCA_009922885.1 Paracoccaceae bacterium | reverse complement strand
CGGTAGTGTCATGAAGAGAACCAGCGCCGTGGCGACGATGATCCATGCGGTATCCGCTCCGTTCATTTCGCGTCCCTTTGGATTCCTGTTTCGGATTGGAGCGCATCAAAAGCGATGCCGCGAAAATAGGAAGCAACTTGGTGCTTAAATTGCGGGCCATTTGTGGATTGCTCAAAAAATGAGCAGAAATTTGGGGGCTTGCCCGATATGGCGTCGCTATTTCGTTGCGGAGAGGAGCAAGTCCAACGCGTGGGCAACTGTTTTGGCGCGGACGTTATCGCGCCCGATGGCGCCGAAATCGAGAGTCTCGGAGGAAGTGCCCAGAGAAGTGGCGATTGCGAAACAGACCCGACCTTCGGGTTTGTGCTCGGATCCGCCGGGGCCCGCGACGCCTGTGACCGAGACCGTGACATGGGCATTGGAGCGGGAAAGCGCGCCTTCGGCCATTTCGCGCGCGATTTCTTCCGAGACCGCGCCGACGCGGTCGAGCGTTTCGGGGCGGATGCCCAACATCTCGATCTTCGCGGCGTTCGAATAGGTGACGAAGCCCCGGTCTACGACATCAGACGAGCCGGGAACGGCTGTAAGCGCGCCGGAAATCAGCCCGCCCGTGCAGCTTTCGGCAGTGGCCAGTTGCCAGCCCTTGGCGCGGAATGCCGCAAGGACTTCGGCGGCGCGGCTCATTGCGCGAAAACACCGTGAGCGAGGTAGGCTCCAAGCATGACGCAGAGGGCGGCGGCGATGCCTGCGAAAACGTCATCGAGGATCACACCAAGCGCGTCGCCGCGACGGTCTGCCCAGCCGATGGGGCCGGGTTTCCAGATGTCAAAAAGACGGAAGGCAAGAAAAGCAGTGACCCATCCCGGCCAGAGATCTAGGGTTTGCACGCCAGCGTGGGAGGCCCCGATAAAGACCGGAAGGAGGCCGATCCATTGGCCGACGACTTCGTCGATCACGACCTCGGAGGGGTCTTTGTCGGCGCGGGCGGCCGTGAATTTCTCGGTGGCCCACCATCCGGCGAAGAACGCGGCCACGAGGGCTGCAACGACCAGCCAGAAGCCGCCCAGCTCGTTCAGGGCCCAAGCGACGGGGAGCGCTGCAAGGGAGCCC
>RFUP01000775.1 GCA_009922885.1 Paracoccaceae bacterium | reverse complement strand
TTGGCGGCCAGAATGGTCTCGCGGGTTGGCGGCAGACGTTTGAGGTCCGTTTCAAAGGCTGCCAGCTCGCGCTGCAGGTCCGTGATACGTTGGTTGGCTTCTTCGACGGCGCGGCGTTGCGCTCCGGGCAAATTTTCCCACAGCACCCGGTTGGCATCTTCCCGCACAGCTCGGTAGCGGCTGGCGAACTGCGCATACACCCTTTTGATCATGGGCTCCCATTCCCGTGTTTGTGACCGCACGGCAAACACCCGTTTCACCTCCTCCTCCACGCTGAATGAGCGGCCGCGCCGCTTGGCCTCGCCCAGGGCATACATTACACGGGTCAGCTTGTCCGCGGCACCTGGTTCCAGGATGGTTGCCATAGCACTGTCAGCGCGGTCCACGGCGCCTTGCATTCCTTCGCGGTTGGTGATGCGTCGGCCTGCACGATCTTGGTTCCTCACCGCGTTGATGATGGGTGTCAGGTTCACGCTGCCACCAGCAAATTGTTCCCACAGCCGGCCCATGATCCTCTGCACCGCCTCATCGGGGGAGCCGCTCTCCATCGCCGCTTGGGTCAGCTCCTGCATGGTTGCCTGGGGCAGCAAGTAGCTCGTGTTGAAATAACTCACTTTTGTGGGGCTCATCTCATCAAAGGCCAGCACCGCATCCTTCTCCCACGGCGCAGCGAACCAGCGTCGATAAATGCGGTTGCGTTCGTCATCGGTGCCGCCCAGGCCTGCCGCGCCTAGCAGTGCCGCCATGCCGCCGCCCCTTGAAAACCCGCGCCTGCATAGGCAGAAGGCCCGGCAGGGTCAATCCGGCCCGGGTGCGCCGGGGCGGCGCAGGGTCTCTCGCAAGGGGTGGCATGGGCAGGGTTCTGGGTCTCTGGGCGCTCGTCGCGGCGCTCTGGTGCTGGGCGCCAGGGGCGGGGGCGCTTGCCTCGACGAACTGGATCCAGCTCGAGGCCAAGCGGACGCTGCCCGAGGCGGTCGAGCGCGCGCGCGTCTGGGCCAACCGCGAGGCCGATGTGGGCGTGCTGCTGCTGCCCTCGGGGTGGTATGGCGTGGCGCTCGGCCCCGCGCCGGCGGGGGTCGCGGCGGCGCGGCTGCAGGTGCTGCGCGACGC
>RFUP01000774.1 GCA_009922885.1 Paracoccaceae bacterium | reverse complement strand
GCCTCAAGGTGAAGGGGCTGAAAGCCGCCGAGGCGCGCTTCGCCTATGCCATGCAGGAAGTGCTGAACGAAATGGCCGCCGAAGGCTGGGAGTTCCTGCGCGCCGAAACCCTGCCCTCCACCGAGCGCTCGGGCCTCACCTCCAGCACCACGGTCTTTCGCAACCTCCTCGTTTTCCGCCGCCCCGCAACGGGCGAAGAGGTGGAACCCGCCGAAGAGCTTTACGAGGAACCGGAAGAGCCTGCCGTAGAACCCGAGCCGGAACCAGCCGGGGAAGAGCCGCGCCAAACCAATTGAATTCTTTCGGCAAGCCGCCGCTTTCGAAAAGAAATTTCTCCGAGGCCCCTTTCCCTCGGCGACAGGGAGTCTAAACTATCGCCTCCGACTCGACAGGTGGTAAAATGGCCAAAGCTGATCCCTTCGGTTTCGACCTCTCCGTTTCTTCTGCGAAGAAGAAAAATCCGCGTGGGCGCAAGTCCATGTCCGGCGCTGTGGAAACCTCCCAGCGCGGCTGTGACCATGAGGGTTGCACAGAATCCGGCCAATACCGCGCCCCAAAGGCGCGCGATGTCACGGATGAATACTACTGGTTCTGCAAGGACCACGTCCGCGAATATAACCTGAAGTGGAACTTCTTCGACGGGACCACCGAAGCCGAACTCAACGCGCAAATGAGCCGTGACAAGGTTTGGGATCGCCCGACGAAGCCTTTGAACGATCCCGAAGCCCGCGCTTGGGCGCGCCTCGGCATCGAAGACCCCCATCAGGTTCTGGGCCAGAACGCCACCCGCAATCCGGGCCGCAATCCTGCCGCCACCTCGGGTGCCACCCGCAAACTGCCCCCGACCGAGCGCCGCGCCATCGAGGTTCTCGAAGTGCGCGACACCGCCACCAAGGCCGAGGTCCGCTCGGCCTACAAGGCGCTGATCAAAGTGCTCCACCCCGATATGAACGGCGGTGACCGCAGCCAAGAAGAGCAACTCCAGCTCGTCGTCTGGGCCTGGGACCAGCTCAAAGACAGCCGCAACTTCAAATAAGCGTCACGCTGGCTTGAACACCAGCGAGACGCCGTTGAGGCAATGCCGCTTGCCCGTGGGCTTCGGCCCGTCAT
>RFUP01000773.1 GCA_009922885.1 Paracoccaceae bacterium | reverse complement strand
ATAGCCCGAAATCATCGGGAAGGTGTTCAGCGAAAGGATATCACCGCGCTGCATCTGCCGCGCCGTCACCGGGTTATGCGCGCCATCCGTGTTGATCCCCGACTGGAACCACACCCACGTGTCGCGATACTCCGCATCGGGGAAGCGCTTGGCGATTTCCAACTCCATCGCATCGCGGCCCGCCATGGCCACATCGATCTCGCGCGCACCCACTTTCACCGCATCGCGGATTGCATACCCGCCCACATCGGCCACATTGGCCCCGTTGCGGATCATCACAAGCTCCGCCTCGGATTTGTGCATACGCTGGCGCATGGTTGCAGGCGCGATGTCTTTCGCCACCGAAGGCTTCAGGAACTCGTCCATCAACCCCTTCTGCGCGAGGGTCATATGGTCGCCCTCATACCCGATCGCCTTGCCTGCGCCCGTCACCGACAGGATCGCGCGCCAGTAATTATTTCGCTGCCAGTCGGTATAGGTGATGTTGTCACCATGGCAGCGCCGCCACGGCTGGCCCGCGTCGATCCCGGCACTGATCGTCACGCTTTCGGTCTCTGTCACCACAAGCCCGTAAGGGCGGCCAAAGCTGCAATAGAGGAAGCCCGAGTAATACGCGATGTTATGCATCGACGTGAAAACACAGGCCTCAACGCCCGCCTCGGCCATGCGGGCACGCAACCCGGCCAGACGCGCATCATACTCGGTTGCTGCAAACGGCAACACGCGGTCGCCTTGGTGGAAACGGTAGAATTCAGGACGTTCCATGGAAACGTTATCCTCTCGAGGCCGTTCCGCGACGAGAGAGGCAATCTCCCCTCCCCGCGCAAACGGAAAAGCAAGACCCCGGCGTTCAGGATGGTGAACTGGGCGCGTGTTTCACGCTGGCGACGCCATCGCCTGCCCTGATGAATTCAGTGCCGCAAGCCACAGATTCGAGCAAGCGGATTGCAGACATTCCCATGTCGGAAAACGACCTGCAGCAAAACGCCCTAGCGCTTCTTCCGCCCTGCCCTTGGCATCGGTCTTGTCGGGATCTCTTTCAAAAGTCCGCCCACGCCCATTCCGGCAATATCTGCGCCCGTCACCTCAAGCCCCGCCGCCACGCGCGAC
>RFUP01000772.1 GCA_009922885.1 Paracoccaceae bacterium | reverse complement strand
GTGTAGGTATATACCGGCGTGTCGCGCTGGGCCACAGCCATACGTGCAATCTGCACGTCGGGCCGGTAGTTGAGCGAGCGGGCGTCCATCATGATGGCATAGCCGCTGCTGCTGCGCTTCCATTCAAAAAAGACGCGGTTGTAATTCAGCGCCACCCCGCTGATCGACGGGTTATAGCCCACATGCTGGGGCTGGTCCTTGTCGATCTGTGGTATCGCGGGCAGCGCCCCGCCCCATACCAAAAACCGCCCACGAATTTCACGCAGGCCCGTGGCCTTTACTTGGCGTGCCAATTGCGCCAGCCCCTCGGTGTCAAGGCTGGGGTCGCCCCCGCCAACCAACACCAAATCGCCCTCGATCACGCCGTTCTTTAGCGGTGCCGTGGCCATAACGCGGGTATGAAAGCGGTGGTTCGCCCCCAGCATATCCAGCGCATAAAGGGCGGTGATCGCCTTGGCCACGCTGGCGGGCGGCAGGGTTTTTTGGCCCCCGATTTCCTCTAGGATTTCGCCGGTTTTGGCATCTGCCACCGCATAGCAGATCTGCCCCCCCAAATTGGCGTTTTCGATAATCTGCGCGGCCTGCGCCGTGGGTGCGGTGCTGGTGGTGGGGGCGATGCTGGCGGGCTGCGGGCGCAGCATGGGCCGCACCGATGCTGCGGGCGCGTTGGCCGTGGCAAAGCCCGCGCAGCCGGCCCAAGCGGCAGCAGAGCAAAGCAGCGAACGGCGGGACAAAGACACACTCATGCCCGCAACCTAATTCTGCCTGCCCCCGGGGCACAAGGGGTGTTTTAGGCGAAATTTATAAATGCCTTAGGCCTAGGCAAACCCTTAGCCCGCTGTGCCCCATCCGGTTTTGGCGCGCAGATCCGAAGACGAGATATCGCGCATGGGCACGTTCACAAAACACCACCCCGGCGCACCCCGGCGCACCAGTAATTTGGCCGCATTGCCAGACAGGCGGGCATGGCTGTAAACTTGGGCGGCTTTCGATACCTGCCCCGAAATTTGTTGACCCGGCCGTGCCAAAACACCCAAAGGCACACGCTGCACAATATCTTGCCAGTTTTGCCAGCGGTGCAGCTGTGCCAGATTATCGGCCCCCATCAGC